>VBOK01000211.1 GCA_005877565.1 Nitrospirota bacterium | reverse complement strand
GGTGACCGGGCACAGTTACATCGTCTATGGGCCGCTATTGAACGGCGCGACCATTCTGTTGGCGGAAGGTAAGCCCGACTACCACACGCCGGGCCGGTGGTGGGACCTGATCGAGCGCTACGGGGTCACGATCTTCTACACGACGCCGACGGCCATTCGCCTGCTGATGAAGTACGGCGAAGAATGGCCGAAGAAGTACAACCTCAGCAGCCTGCGCATCCTGGGCTCGGTCGGGGAGCCGATCAACCCGGAGGCCTGGCTGTGGTTCCACCGGGTTACCGGCGGCAAGCTTCCCATCATGGACACATGGTGGCAGACCGAGACCGGCGCCATCCTCATCACGCCGCTCCCCTGCACCAAGCTCAAGCCGGGTTCCGCGGCCCGGCCCTTTTTGGGTATCGAGGCTGATGTGGTGGATCGGGCTGGCAAGCCGCTGCCGCCCAACAGCGGAGGCTTTGCCGTGATCAAGAAACCCTGGCCCTCGATGATGCGGACGATCTACAAGGACCCGGACCGCTATAAGGTCTACTGGAACACCATTCCGGACTGCTATACCGCCGGGGATGTGTGCCGGAAGGACGAGGACGGGTATTTCTTCTTTATGGGGCGGGCTGACGATGTGATCAAGGTCGCCGGTAACCGCATCGGGACGGCCGAGGTAGAGAGCGCCCTGGTCAGCCATTCCGCCGTGGCCGAGGCAGCCGTCATCGGCAAGCCGCACAAGACGGCCGGCGAGTCCATCAAGGCGTTCGTGATCTTAAAGCAGGGCTTTAAAGAATCGCCCGAACTCATTCAGCAGTTGAAGGATCACGTCAAGCATGAACTGGGGAAGATCGCGGTCCCGCAGGAAATCGAAATCGTCCCGTCGCTGCCCAAGACCCGCTCGGGCAAGATCATGCGGCGGGTGCTGAAAGCCAAGGAACTGGGCCAGAACCCGGGAGACATCTCCACGCTAGAGGACTAAACTCTTACGCGCCGGCGGCTTTCTCCCCGCTAGGAGTCGTACCGCCGACCCTCGAGAAGAAGGGTACGTGTCCAAGGGTGAGCTGAGCGAGGAGTACAACACGCCGTCGATGTTCGACGCGCGCGTGGTGCCCACCGTGGCCGCCTCGGAATGCGTCCTTTAGAGACGGAAATCCGGCATGTTGTGCCGCAACTCAATGCACCACTAGCCGGGCAAATGAACGCAATGCGCCCTACAGGAGGGGAGGCCAATGGCTGCTTCTAAAATACCACCCAAAGAGCTCCGCCGTGTCGTCATCGCTGCTTCCGTCGGCAACATCATCGAATGGTACGACTTCTACATCTTCGGCAGCCTCGCCTCGATCCTCGCGGTCAAGTTCTTCGAGAAGAGCGACCCGGTCGCGGCGTTCCTGAGCACGGTCGCGATCTTCTCGGTCGGCTTCCTCATCCGGCCGCTGGGGGCGTTCCTCTTTGGCTGGCTCGGCGACAGGGTCGGCCGCAAGTACACCTTCATCATCACTCTGACCGGCATGGGGGTGGCAACGGCGCTCATCGGCTTTGTTCCGAGCTACACGTCGATCGGACTCACTGCGGCCTTCATCCTCTTCGGGCTCCGCTTGATCCAGGGACTCTGCCTCGGTGGCGAATACGGCGGCGCCATCACGTATGTCGCCGAGCACATCGAGGACGAGAAGCGCGGGTACTACACCTCCTGGCTACAGACCTCGCCCACGCTCGGCATCGTCGTCTCGCTGGCGACGATCATCGGCATCCGGTCCTGGCTCGGCTACGATGCGTTCCAGGACTGGGGTTGGCGGCTGCCGTTCATCATCTCGCTCGTCCTCGTCGCCATCGCCATCTGGATCCGGCTCTCTCTCGCCGAAACGCCAATCTTCCAGGAGATCAAGGCCAAGGGCCAGACCTGCACCAATCCTTGGCGCGAAGCGTTCCTCAGCAGCAATTTTCGTTATGTGCTCATCGCCAGCGTGGTTGTGCTGGGGGAAGGGTGCGTCTGGTACAGCGGCCAGTTCTGGGCGCTCTACTTCTTACAGACGGTCAAGAAGCTGGACGTGCTGACGTCGAGCATGATCGTCGGCATCGCGCTGTTGATCGCGACGCCGACGTTGATCTTCTGGGGCTGGCTCTCGGACAAGGTCGGCCGCAAGCCAATCATCCTCGGTGGCATGGCCCTGGCCTCGCTCACGTACTATCCGCTCTACAGTGCGCTCGGCATGTATGCCGATCCCTCGAACGTCAACTACCCAATGGCGATTCTCATCGTCGTCATTCTCGTCAACTACGTGGGCATGACCTACGGACCGATCGGCGCGTTCCTCGCCGAGTTCTTCCCCGGGCGCATCCGCTACTCGTCTGTCTCGGTGCCCTATCACATCGGCAATGGCTGGGGCGGCGGCCTGGTCCCGATTGTCACGACGTCGATGTACCTCTCCACGAACAGCGTAGGGTACGCCCTCCTCTATCCCATCATTGTGCCGGCGGTGATGTTCCTGATCGCGGTCTTCGTCATGCCGGAGACACGCAAGCACAGCATCTGGGAGGAAGGGGCGATCGAGGCAAGCCGCACAAGACGGCAGGCGAGTCCATCAAGGCGTTCCTGACAAAGGATCACGTCAAGCACGAACTGGGCAAGATTGCAGTTCCTCAGGAAGTCGAGATCGTCCCCTCACTTCCCAAGACCCGCTCGGGCAAGATCATGCGGCGGGTACTGAAGGCCAAGGAACTGGGCCAGAACCCGGGCGACATCTCCACGCTAGAAGACTGACCGATCCGGGCGGTGACAGGTGCGATACGGCGACTACCGTTTCGGCCCGCTGCGCTTGAGCGTGATCAGGGCGAGCTCCGGCCGGCAGAACAACCGGACCGGCAGAATGCTGGTCCCGATGCCCCGCGTAACGTACATCCGCGCGTTCTGGCCGTAGAACCACCCCGACTCGAAGGGTTCGCTGCCGGCGGGCAGCCACAGCGCGCCGATATCCACCCCGATCAGTGAAAGGGTGTCCAGGCCCCGGCCGATGCGCCCGCCTTCGTTGACCAGGAGCGCGACGCCGGCGTTGTTGTAGAACTGCCGGATCGCATCCTTACTGGGCGCCAGCGGGTACCAGTGATCGTGGTTGCCGAGCACGGCCCAGATGCCGAAGGTCGGCTTCAGGTCGCGCAGGGACATCAGGAACTGCCGAATGGTCGCTGGGTCGCTTCCCTCCAGCGTGAGATCCCCGGTAATGACGATCACGCCCGGCATGGACTCAGCCAGGCGTGCCACGACCTGCCGCTCCCGGGTGCCATACTTCCGGATGTGCAGATCCGACAGGTGGGCGACCACCAGGCCGTTGAACTCCTCCGGGAGGGTCTTGAACCAGGCCTCATGGCTCGTGACCTCGATCCAGTTCGGCTCGACGATCCAGGCGTAGATCATAAGAAGCTGGGCCAGGGCGAGGATGAGGACGAATCGGCGGCTGATCCGTGAGGTCAATCCCCTCACGCCCGTCACGGACGGTCAAAGAGGCCCAATTGCAATTCCTCGGCTTTGGTGAAGGGGATGGGATAGTTTTCGGTGAAGCAGGCGTTGCAGTAGCGCTCACCGTTGCCGGGAGCGGCGGCCAGGAGCCCTTCCAGGCTCAGGTAGGCGAGCGAGTCGGCGGTGATGTACTTGCGGATCTCCTCGATCGAGTGCGTCGAGCCAATCAGTTCTTTCTTGGTGGGTGTGTCGATCCCGTAGAAGCACGGCGAGATGACCGGCGGGGACGAGATCCGCATGTGGACCTCCTTGGCCCCCGCGTGGCGGAGCATCTTGACGATCTTGCGGCTCGTGGTGCCACGCACGATGGAGTCGTCCACCACGACCACTCGCTTGCCCTCGAGAATCTCCGGCACGGCGTTCAGCTTGACCTTGACGCCGAAGTGCCGGATGCGCTGCTCTGGCTCGATGAAAGTCCGGCCTACGTAGTGGTTGCGGATCAGGCCCTGCTCAAACGGGATGTGCGCTCCTTCGGCGTACCCCAGCGCGGCCGGCATGCCCGAGTCGGGCACCGCGATGACGATGTCGGCCGGCACGTGGGATTCCTTGGCGAGCTGGCGCCCCAGGGCCTTGCGTGCGGCGTAGACGTTGTTCCCGTAGATTTTGCTGTCCGGTCGGGCGAAGTAGATGTGCTCGAAGATACACATCGCCGGCTTGACCTTGGGGAAAGGATGATAGGTGTGGAGGTCCTTGTCGTCCAGTAGGATCAGTTCGCCCGGCTCGATGTCACGGATGGTCTCGGCGCCGATCAGGTCGAAGGCGCAGGTCTCCGACGCCACGACCCAAGCGTCCTTGATCCGGCCCAGGCACAAGGGGCGGAACCCCCAGGGGTCACGGGCGGCGATCAGGCCGGTATCGGTCAAGAGTGTGATGGAGAACGCACCGCGCACTTGGTTGAGCGCGTCGAAGATGCGATCCAGCAGCAGGCTCTCTTTGGACTGCGCGATCAGGTGGATGATTACCTCGCTGTCGGATGAGGACTGGAAGATGGCGCCGTAGGCTTCCAGTTCGTTACGAAGCATTTGGGCGTTGATCAGATTGCCGTTATGAGCCAGGGCCAGGTTGCCAAAGGCGAAGTTGACGACCAGCGGCTGGGCGTTTTTCAGTTCACTGGAGCCCGCCGTGGAATACCGGTTGTGGCCGATCGCCGAGCGGCCGGACAGGCGCTTCAGCCGGTCCCTGGTGAAGACGTCGGCCACGAGCCCCATACCCTTTTCCCAATGGAACTGCTCGCCGTCGTTGGAGACGATGCCGGAGCTTTCCTGGCCGCGGTGCTGCAGGGCGTACAGGCCGAGATAGGCGAGGTTCGCTGCCTCCTTGTGCCCGTACACGCCGACGACGGCGCATTCGTCATGGAATTTGTCGGGGGTGATGAAGGCACTGGTCTCGCTCACGCGTGTCCTCCTTCCCCGGGTTCCAGGGCGGCTCGGAGCGCCCCTCGCCACATTGTATCAAGTTTTTCGCACGGCCGGTCAACCCAGAGGGCCGTCCGGCGCCGATCGTCCCGGATGGAAATCATCAGCCGCCGGCCGCGGACAACCCCCAGAACCGAGCACGGCACGTCTTCTTGCCTTGCCAACGCCTCTATTTTCTCACGATTAGCCGGTTTGACGGAGAGAATAATCCGAGACTGAGACTCGCCGAACAGGAGGCTGTCCCGCCGCAGCCCGTGTCTGTCCAGCACGATCTCCGCGCCCAGTGGCCCGTTTGTCGCCGACAGGCAGGACTCGGCGAGTGCGACGGCCAAGCCGCCTTCCGCGCAGTCGTGGGCTGACTGCACCAGGCCCTGCTCGACCGCCTGCAGCACGACGCGCTGCAGTGCGGCCTCGCGTTCAAGGTTGAGCACGGGGGGCGTTCCCTGCTCCCGGTGATGGACCGCCCGGAGGTACTCGGTCCCGCCGAGGTCCTCGCCGGTCTCGCCTAACAATAGGACAGCATCGCCTTCCGTTTTGAACCCCTGGGAGACCGCCCGCTCGACGTGATCCAGCAGCCCGACCATGCCGATGATCGGAGTCGGATAGATGGACAGCCCCCGGGTCTCATTATAGAAGCTCACGTTCCCACTCACCACGGGAATCTGCAAGGTCTTGCAAGCGTCGGCGATGCCCTCGATAGCCAGGATGAACTGCCACATAATGTCCGGGCGTTCCGGGTTGCCAAAGTTCAGGCAATCAGTGAGGGCCAGTGGTCGCGCGCCCGTGCAGACGAGATTGCGCGCAGCCTCGGCGACGGCGCTGGCGGCGCCGGTGTAGGGGTTCAGCACGCAGTAGAGGCTGTTGCAGTCCACCGTGACGGCCAGGGCTTTATCTGTGCCTTTGATCCTTAGGACCGCCGCATCCGACCCGGGACGGATCACGGTGTTGGTCTGGACCATGTGATCGTACTGCTCGAAGACCCAGCCTTTGTGTGCGATCGTCGGCGAGGTCAAGAGCGCCTCCAGCACGGCATTGCAGTCCTTCGGCTCCGGGATCAGCTCCAGCGGCAGGGACTGCAGGGCATCCTGATAGGCGGGCGCATCCGCCGGCCGCTCGTACGTCGGGGCGTTGTCGGTCAGGGCTCTCGCAGGCATTTCGGCAACCACCACTCCTTTCTCTTTAACGCGGAGGAATCCGTCGTTTGTCACCCGGCCGATCACGGCTGCGTCCACGTCCCACTTCTTGCAGATCTCCAGGACCTCCCCTTCCCGTCCGGACTTTGCGACAAGGAGCATCCGCTCCTGGGACTCCGAGAGGAGCACCTCGTAGGGCGTCATGCCCGGCTCACGCCGTGGCACGTTTGCCAGCTCCAATTCGATGCCGGTGCCGGCCCGTGACGCCATCTCGCAGGAGGAACTGGTCAACCCGGCCGCGCCCATGTCCTGGATCCCGACCAGCAGGTCCTGCTCCATGAGCTCGAGGCAGGCCTCCAGCAGGAGCTTTTCCGTGAAGGGGTCCCCGACCTGGACCGTC
>VBOK01000049.1 GCA_005877565.1 Nitrospirota bacterium | reverse complement strand
AGAGTTCGGACCTCCCAGCGACTCCGACAGCTTCAGGATCTGGCGAGGCGGCACGTATTCATCGTGAGCGCCCTGGACGATGAGGGTGGGCGCCGTGACGACCTTCGCCGCGTCGTAGCCGCTATAGCACAGGCTGTCCTCGTAAAACGCGTACGCCAGCTTGATGCGCCCGCTTCCGCCTGGGACCACGTTCGGGATTGTGTCGGTAGCTTTCCATCGGGCCATGCCTGTCTCTCCGAATTCCAACTGGAGCATCTCCGGAAAATCCGGCACGGGGCACTTGAGCGCGAGGCAGACAAGCTGAGGCCACTTCGCTGCCGCCAGGATTGAAACCAGCCCGCCAAAACTCGATCCCACCAGCGCCAGCTTCCGGTAGCCCTTCGAACTCATCAGGTCTAATGCGGCCAAGGCTTGACTGACAGCCAGGGAGACGGTGATCCGCTCGAACGGGCCCTCGCTCTCGCCTTGTCCGAAGAAGTCGAATCGGAATGTGGCAATGCCCTGAGGAACCAGCAGTTCGCTCAGAGTCTTATTGGTATGGCTGTTCTTGTTGGAGAGGAACCCGTGGCTGAGGACCGCCAGGCGGTCCGAGTCATGAGAAGGAGAGGCCAGGATTCCGGAGACCGCATGGCCCGCAGGGTCCTTGAAGGTGAGCGCCTGCTCAATGCCGGCCATGCCGGCATTGTAGCAGACTTTGGGGCAGGGGACTGGTGGTTACAGCTTGACGGAGCGAACGCGGAAGTCCACGTTATCCTGCACCCACTTCCAGAACCGATCCTGATGGGCCGTGTCAACGCTGGGCTGCATCTGATTCTTCCAGCCCTTCATCACCTCGGCATCAACGGTCCACAACCGGACCCGTTGTCGGGAAATCTGGGTTCGCCACTGCTGAGCGATCTTAGGATTCACATAGACCAGGCGCACGGTGATATTCCTGGACAGATACTCCAGCGAGTTGAGGTCAATCTGCTGGAACACCGCCTGCGACCCGGCCTTGAGGCCGGGCACATCCGGGAGGCCATCGGTCACGATCATCACAGTGATCGGGGCAAGAACCAGGTTCCGCTCTTTCGTGATCCGTGCGACTTCTTGGAAGAAGGGGTTAAAGTCGGTAAAGGCGTCATTCGGGGTGAACCAGGTACGGAGATCCGCTTCAATCTGCTCGATATTCTTGCCCGTGAAGTCGTGGATCGGGTGGAAGGTCTTGGGCTCGCCGCGACTCTTGCCCCCCACGCTGCCCACGAAGAGCGCCTGCGGTTTGTCCAACCCGCCCAGCTCGTTGAGGTGGCCGTAGATGTAGTGGGCCAGAAAAGTCAGGGCGTCGTCATAAAAGCCGGAATGCTTGAACGAGCCGCTCGCGTCCACTCCTACGAAGAGGGTCGTGTGCGGTTTCCGCTGCTCGTTCGTTTGAATGTCACACCCCGCCACCGTGACCAGCAGGGCGGAGGCGACCATGACCGCAAGAACAAGAATATGAGCGGTGCCCGGGCGTCTCATGGGGCCGCCTTCTTGGCTTGAAAGCGCAGAGGTGCGAGCATCTCTCGGGTGTCCAGGACCTCTTTCAGGCTCTTGAACGGGATACTGAAGACCGGACGCGAGGTGACCAGGATCATGGCGAAGTTCAAGGCCGCCGCCACCACGTGGAGGAAGGGCAGGGTGAGATATTCCAGGACCTCATCACCCCTCTCGTGCAACCATCCGATCTCTCGTTTGAACTCTTCCATCGGGGCGCGCCACATGGACGGTCCCGCTGGAGCAGAGACTGCTGCCACTCCCTCCGTGTGGGCCATCGGTCTTCGCGACATCACTGCCTGCAAGGGTGGAGCGCCGTGCTGCGCGAAGAGGAACCAGGTCATCCCGCGAATCCCCAGCCAGCCGAAGGTCGCCAAGGAGAGCGTGAACACGATCCCTGGCCGGAATTTCTCCCCCGTCTGTTGCGCGATCCAGGGTGTGATCGCGTCCACCAGCTCTCGGTACAGGAACATGACCTCGAAGATCATGACGAACAGTTCGACGAGGACCATTTGAATCAGAAACTTGTACTCCCGCTCCTTGACGGCGTCCGAGAGGGCTTGGATGCAGGCAAAGCTTCCGGCAATGAGGATGAGCAGGAACACGAACAGCGCCGGTGCGGTGTAGCGTGGGGTTGCCTGGCCGGTGATCCCGGCGAGGACCTCCGTCACGGTCGGCAACAGGACATAGGTGAAGATGACTGCCTCGAGCAGGCACCAGCCGATCAACATCAAGAATGCAATCCACGGCACGCCGGGCTGAAAATAGCTCTTTGTCACCTGCCCGCCCATTTGGAAGGGAAGGGTCACCGCCTGCCGGACTATCTCCACGAGGAACTTCAGGGCCAGGCGGGCGAGGGTTAAGATCCAGCCGACAATCACGACGAAGAATCTGGCCAACCCGACCCAATATGTCCAGACAGCCAAGGCACTGTCCCACCAGGCCAGGAGGATCAGCTTGATAAATTCGATTCGTCCGGACCGAAACGGCAAGGTATAGATCGCGAGCTGCGTACACCAGACGCCGCCGACCCAGAGCAGGATCGGGAAGAGAAGCAAGATAAAATAAGCTGCGGCAAGCCAGCCGGAGGGAGCTCCGAACACAAACTCCAGGAGCCACTGTTGCATCCCGGGAATCCAGGAAACGGGTGCGGTCAGGACTTCCAAGATGTCCCGCCACTGTTCGGGCACCAAGTTGGTGATTGACTTAGGCATCGGTCTCCCTTTCTCTTATATCTCTTATTATTCAGCTACCGGGGCTTCTGGGCCGGATATCTGACCGGATACTTGTCTCAACAAAACTGAGGAAAGTGAGCAAAACCGGTGCCTAGGCTTCAGCCCACTCATAACTGACCGAGCATTCACCAAATTATTGAAAAATATTCTGCGGTTGTATGCAGTTTCGCGATTTAGTTTGACAAGGGCTGGTTGTAGGGGATGGCCTACAGAATTGGCCAATGACGGGATTTGAACACTTAGCTAACTCAAAAATATCAGGTGGTTATACGATGGTCTCACGACTTGCCACCCAATTGGCAGATTGTAGGGATTGACCGACAGCGTTGTCCCCCGGTGGATTTTGTACAATATTACTACTTATTGACGGACTGGTATGAAATAAAAGAGGATTTGTCTCTGTTTGTAGAGTATGTATGATAGAGCGGTAAGCGGCGGGTTCAGCTGTCGCACAGAGGGGAAACGGAATGGCTGATATCGCCAAACGGCTCTCGACGAATATCGATGGCAATTTCTTCGTAGACGCCACCTGCATCAACTGCGACACCTGCCGGCAGTTGGCGCCGAAGTCGTTCGTCGAGAATGGCGAATACTCATCCATCTATCGCCAGCCGGAGACCGAGGCGGAGAACTTTCAGGCCTACCAGGCGCTCCTGGCGTGTCCCGTTGGCTCGATCGGCGCGTTGGTACCCGATAAGGCTGTGATGCGTGCCGCCATCGAAAGCTTTCCGATGCTGATTGAAGACAATGTCTTCTACAACGGCTTCAACTCGGAGAAGTCGTTCGGCGCGAACAGCTATTTCATCCGCCATCCTGACGGCAACTGGCTGGTCGATGCCCCCCGGTACATGAAAAAGCTGGTGGACGCCTTCGGGCGGATGGGCGGCATCGCGTACATTTTCCTCACGCACGAAGACGACATCGGCGATGCGCCTCGCTATGCGAAGCACTTTCACGCGAAGCGGGTCATTCATCGCGCGGATGCCGATGCCCAGCCCGATGCCGAATGGATTATTGATGGTCTTGATACAGTGGAAGCCTCGCCGGACTTCCGGATCATTCCGGTTCCCGGGCATACCGACGGCAGCATGGCGCTGCTGTATCGGAACCGCTATCTCTTCACGGGCGACCACATGGCGTGGGACCGGGAGATCAACGGTCTGCGGCTGGCGACCGTCTATGTCTGGAAGGAATCCGCCTTGCGCCGATCGGCGGAAAAGCTGCTTGAGTTTCCATTCGAGTGGATCCTGCCCGGCCACGGCGACCGCATGCATCTGCCTGCTGACCGGATGCGTGAGGAGCTGCAGCTCCTTCTCGCCCGCCGCGAGGCCAGAGCGTCCATTTCGGCCACTTGAGGACATCGCATTAATCGGGCATACTCTAGGCGCCTATGGGTAAGCAGTCTGCATCTCCCTGTGAGACTCTAGCAGAGCAGTACCAAGCACTTCTGGAGGTCTCGGAGGCGATCGCCGTCCACCGTGACCTCCCCAGTCTATTTCATGACCTCGTTCAGCGACTGCATCACGTGGTCAACTTCGAATATATGCGGCTGCTCCTACACGATCCCGAGCGGGACGTCATGCGCCTCCACACTCTTGAGACTCCGGAGCAGAAATGCGATGTATTGGGCTGTCAGGAGCTGCCCGTGGACGAATCTCCAGGCGGATGGGTCTGGCAACATCAGCAGCCCCTGTTGGTCTCGGATGTGGAGAAGGAAACCCGCTTTCCCCGCGTGACCGAAGTGATGCGGCAACAAGGCGTGAAATCTTATTGCGTGGTCCCGCTCACCACAGCCCAGCGACGGTTGGGCGCGCTCGGATTCGGGAGCTTGCAGGAAACCACGTATGATGGATCTGATCTAGAGTTCCTGCAACAGGTGGCCAAACAGGTCGCGGTCGCCGTGGACAACGCGTTGAACTCCCAGAGCGTCCAGAGTCACCAGCAGGACTTGGCCCGCGAGCGCGACCACCTGCGCCTGCTGCTGGAGGTGAACAATGCGGTGGTCTCCCGCCTGGATCTCCGCGATGTGTTTGCGGCTACAACGGCATCCCTCCGTCGGGTGATCCCGCATGTGCTTGCCAGCCTGTACCTGTACGATTCTGATAAGGAGGTCGTCAGTAGACACGCCCTGGATTCACCGAGTGGCAAGGGCCTGCTCCAGGAAGGCTTCGTTGGTCCTATCGACAGTACGCCTGCAGGCCCCGCCATCAGGACGGGCAAGCCGGCGCTCTTCGATGAGGACGATCTCAAACGTTTGCAGTCCGACGTTGGTCGACTCCTGCTCGCGGAGGGCGTGAAGTCCGGCTGCTGCGTGCCGCTCAAATCACATAATCGGTTGTTGGGGACGATCAACATCGCCAGCCTTCGTCCTGGCGCGTTTAGCCAGGACGATGTCGACTTGCTGAGCCAAGTGGCCAACCAGATCGCGATCGCGGTTGAGAACGCGCTGGCCTATCGGCAGATCGAGGAGCTGAAGGATAAGCTGAACAAGGAGAAGCTCTACCTCGAAGACGAAATCCGCACCGAATACAACTTCGAGGAGATCATCGGGGAGAGCGCAGCGCTGAAGCGCATCCTCAAGCAGGTGGAGACCGTCGCGCCGACCGACTCCACGGTGCTGATTCAGGGCGAGACCGGCACCGGCAAGGAGCTCATCGCGCGCGCGATCCACAGCCTGAGTAAGCGCCGCGAGCGGACCTTCGTCAGGATCAACTGCGCAGCGATCCCGACTGGGCTGCTCGAAAGCGAGCTATTCGGCCATGAACGGGGCGCTTTCACCGGCGCTATTGCTCAGAAGGTCGGCCGGTTTGAACTCGCCCACGGCGGGACCTTGTTCCTTGACGAGGTCGGTGATGTCCCTCTCGAGCTGCAGTCCAAGCTGCTGCGCGTTCTGCAGGAACAGGAATTCGAGCGGTTGGGGAGCAACCGCACGATTCGTGTGGATGTCCGCCTGGTGGCGGCCACAAACCGGGATCTCGCCCAGATGGTCACCGACAAGCAGTTCCGCAGCGATCTCTACTACCGTTTTAACGTGTTTCCCATCACGGCTCCTTCATTGCGGGCGCGACCTGAAGACATTCCCTTGCTCGTCCGCTACTTCGCGCAAAAGTATGCCCGCCTGATGAGCAAGCGGATCGAGACGATTCCGGCCGGGGCGATGACGGCTCTTGCGAAGTACCATTGGCCCGGCAATATCCGGGAGCTCGAGAATCTGATCGAGCGCTCCGTGATCCTGTCCCAAGGCCCAGACCTGCACGTTCCGCTCGGAGAATTGAAAGCGCCAACCGCGGCGGCACTCAACGGAGCCGCGACCTTGGAAGCGGCCGAGCGCGAGCACATTCAGCGCGTCCTCCGGGAGACCAAGTGGGTGATCGGAGGTCCGTCCGGCGCGGCTACCCGTCTCGGCATGAAACGCACGACGCTGCAATCGAAGATTAGGAAGCTCGGAATCTCCCGCGACCAGCGCTGACGATCGCTTGAAGAGCCTTCATCAGCTTGAGATCATCATTGTGCTGCTCGCGGCGGTTTTGGCGCTGACGACGGTCGCGCGCAAGGTCCTCATCCCTTACCCGATTCTCCTCGTCATCGGTGGGCTGGTGCTGGGGGTGGTGCCGGGCCTACCCACGGTGACTCTCCACCCTGACCTTGTCTTCCTTGTCTTCCTGCCTCCGATCCTGTGGGCCGCCGCCTACTTCACCTCGCTACGCGACTTTCGCGCGAATCTTCGTCCGATCTCGCTCCTTGCGATCGGTCTCGTGCTGGCCACAACGGCGGCGGCGGCCGTGGTCGCGCACGCCGTGTTCCCAGGGATGGGCTGGGCAGCGGCCATTGCCTTAGGCGCCATTGTTTCGCCGCCGGATGCCGTATCGGCGACGGCCATTGGGAAGCGGCTGCGCATCCCTCGCCGCGTCGTCACAATCCTCGAGGGCGAGAGTCTCGTCAATGATGCCACAGCGCTGGTGCTGTACCGGGCTGCCGTTGGCGCGGCCGTGAGCGGGACCTTCGTGCTTAATAAGACGCTCCTCCAGTTCGTCTTCGCCGCTATCGTGGGCGTGGCAATCGGAATTGGGGTGGGTATGATCACGCGGTGGGCACTGCACGTGACTGAGGACAGTTTCACCGAGATCGCGATCACGTTGTTGGCTCCCTACATCGCATGGGTATTGGGGGAACTCGTGCATGCGTCGGCAGTCCTGGCCTGCGTCGCGGGTGGCATCTACTTGCGCCAGCATTTTAGCGAAGTCGTGGCGCCGGCCACCCGTATCCAAGGGCGCGCTGTGTGGGACCTGCTCGTCTTCATGCTCAACGGCGTGATTTTCATCCTCATAGGACTTCAGCTCGGGGTGCTCCTTGAGGCGGTGCCGTCCGGTCGGTTTGGATCGCTCATCATCGCTGGAACGTTGGTGAGCGCCACGGCTATCTTGGTGCGCTTGGTGTGGGTCCCGTTGGCCGCCGCACTGCCCAGGCTTGTGAGCCCGTCGTTGCGGGCACGCGATCCCATGCCACCCTGGTCCTACGTGTTCATCGTAGCCTGGACCGGCATGCGGGGGATCGTCACGCTCGCCGCGGCGTTGGCTCTGCCGGTGACGACGGCCGCCGGCGTGCCGTTCCCGTTTCGAGCCGAAATCATCTTGATCAGCTTCTCGGTCATTCTCGCGACGCTGGTCCTGCAAGGCCTCTCGCTGACTCCGCTCATTCGGGCCCTGCGTCTTGAAGAAGACCGTGGGCTCGAACAGGAAGAAATGCAAGCGCGGGAGCATGCCGCCACCGCGGCCTTAGCTCGGTTGGATGGGTTGACGGGTGAAGACTGGCTGATGCCGGACCACGCTGAACGACTGCGCGTCCATTATGGCCGGCGGCTCCAGCGCTACGCTCGATCCGGCACCGTGGATGAGGAGTGTACGGTGGAAGCCGCCGAGGCCTTCCGGCGGTTGCGGCATGAGACGCTGACGGCTGAGCGGCTGGCCCTGATCGGGCTGCGTAATGACGGCACGATCAGCGACGAAGTGCTCCATCGCCTGGAGCACGAGCTCGATGTCGAAGCGCTGCGCGTCGGTATCGGAGAGAGACGGGCCACGACATGAAGTCTTGAGTGTTCCCCGTCCAAGAACGGGCTTGCCATCAAGCCCGTTCTTGGGGCACTCTATGGCTGCGGAGCAAACAGTGACTCTTCCTACGCACACGGACGTGTGGCCGAGTCTGCCCCTGGAAGCGTGGCGGGATACCTACGCCACTCTTCATATGTGGACGCAGGTCATCGGTAAAATCCGGCTTGCGCTGGCGCCGATGGTGTCCCACTGGTGGCAAGTGACCCTCTACGTCACGCCCCGTGGGCTGACGACTTCCCCGATCCCGTACGGCACGCGCATTTTTCAGGTCGATTTCGACTTCCTCGACCACAAGCTATTGATTCAGACGGCGGACGGAGAAACCCGCTCCCTGGCGCTCGCGCCACGCTCCGTGGCCGAATTTTATCGGGAAACGATGGCGGCCCTACGATCACTCGGCATCGAGGTGAGCATCTGGACGACACCGGTTGAAGTGGAAGACCGAACTCCCTTCGAACAGGATTTCAAACATGCGGCCTATGATCCTGAATATGCGCAGCGGTGCTGGCGGGTTCTGGCGCAAGCGACCCGCGTGCTCACGGAGTTTCGCTCGCGCTTCATCGGCAAGGTCAGCCCAGTGCACTTCTTCTGGGGGGCTTTTGACCTGGCAGTCACCCGATTCTCCGGCCGCCCGGCGCCCCAGCACCCAGGCGCGCCCTACCTGGCCAAATTTGTGGCGCGCGAAGCGTACTCGCACGAGGTGAGCAGTTGCGGGTTCTGGCCGGGTGGTGGGCCCGTGGACAAGGCGGTCTTTTACGCCTATGCCTACCCGGAGCCTGAGGGTTTCAAAAGGTATCCCATCCAGCCCAAAGAGGCCTTCTACAGTGAGAAGATGAGAGAGTTCCTGCTGCCGTACGATGCGGTCCGAACTGCGGAGTCGCCCGACCATGTCCTGCTGGCATTTCTCCAGAGCACATACGAAGCCGCAGCGAACCTCGGTGGGTGGGACCGGGCTGCGATCGAGCGCGCATGAACGGAGTAAGACAACGAAGGAGAAAGTCATGGCTCAGCAATGCACACACCTGAATCAGATTCGAAATGTGACACCAAGCGCACAAGGTTGCGAGGACTGCCTCAAGACCGGGGACACCTGGGTTCATCTGAGGCTCTGCCTGAGTTGCGGTCACGTGGGTTGCTGCGATTCATCGAAGAACAAGCACGCCACCAAGCATTATCACAAGACCTCACATCCGATCATCAGGTCGTTCGAGCCTGGAGAGAATTGGCGCTGGTGTTATCCGGATCAGATGTCGATGGACTCATAAATGGCAAGCAATAGCCTCGCCTTCTTGTTTGACCTGGATGGCACGCTGGTGGACAGCGTCTACCAGCATGTCCTGGCCTGGCAGGAAGCTTTCCAGGCCGTGGGAATCAACCTTGCCGTGTGGCGTATTCACCGGCAGATCGGGATGAGCGGCGGTCTCTTGTTGAACGCTACACTCCGTGAGGTCGGCCGGCCGGTGAATCAAAATGAAACGCAACGCATCCAGCGGGCGCATAAGGAAGCCTATGAACGTCAATTGGGGTCGCTGCGTTTGTTACCCGGCACACAGGAACTGCTGGACCACCTTGCGACACATCAGGTGCCGTATGCGATTGCGACTAGCGGACGCATGGAAATCGCGGAGCACACACTCAAGCTGCTGAAACTCGACGCCAATGTGCCGGTCGTCACGAGGGACCAGGTCCGTCATGCCAAGCCGGACCCCGACGTGTTCTTGACCGCTGCCGAGCGGCTCGGCGTACCGATCAACCAGTGCGTGGTCGTCGGTGACAGCATCTGGGATATGCTCGCTGCTCGCCGGGCCTGGGCACTGGGAGTCGGCGTACTGTCCGGCGGATACGGGCAGCAAGAACTGGAGCAGGCCGGCGCTTATCGCGTCTACCAAGATCCTGCCGATTTGTTACGCCATCTCGATGAAGTCGGTGTCCGACGAGAAGACTAGTTGAACCTTTAACCCTGCAGGGAGGGCGTCGCTATGAGTCATAAGGCTGTTATTCTGTTCTCCTTGGTACCGCTGTTGCTCGTCGCAAACCAGATCTACGCCGACGCGCTCCATTTAGAGCAGATTCAGCTTCCCCCTGGCTTTACGATCGCGGTCTACACGGACAAAGTTCCCAACGCCAGAGGAATGACTTTGGGGAAGAACGGCACGGTGTTCGTTGGCAGCATGAGCAAAGGTGACGTCTATGCCTTGGTGGACAGCGACGGCGATCAGCGCGCTGATAAAATCTATACGATCGCCAGCGGCCTTCAGATGCCGGTCGGCGTGGCCTATTGGAGTGGCTCCTTGTATGTCTCCGCGGTCGATCGCATCCTGCGCTTCGATGAGATCGAACAGCGGCTGGCGAATCCGCCGAAGCCAGTGATCGTGACGGATCGCTTTCCGCACGAGACGCATCATGGCTGGAAATTCATCGCCTTCGGCCCTGACGGCAAGCTCTATGTGCCGGTCGGGGCCCCATGTAATATCTGTGAACCGGATCCCGACCGCTATGCTTTAATCTCACGCATGAATCCTGATGGCAGTGGATACGAAATCGTGGCGCGCGGTGTCCGGAACTCTGTGGGCTTCGATTGGGATCCCAAGAGCCATGACTTGTGGTTCACGGACAATGGTCGGGATTTGCTCGGGGATGATCAACCGCCTGATGAGCTCAACCATGCGCCAAAGTCGGGAATGAATTTTGGCTACCCGTATTGCCATGGCGGGACGATCCCCGATCCGGAGTACGGCAGCAAGCACCCCTGCAGTGAATTCACACCTCCGGTTGTCAATCTTGGCCCTATCGGATCACGTCGGTGTCACGAGATGAGGCAGGACACCTCCGCTATTCGGTGTTCGCGGAAGGATGGCTTCAGGGTCAAGAGGCATGGGGACGCCCTGCTGATGTGCTCGTTATGCCAGACGGGGCCCTGTTGGTCTCAGACGATTTGGCGGGTGTGATTTATCGGATCAGCTATAAAAAACAGTAGGAGAAATCCGATACTCTTCTTCGCGCTCCTTCTGATCGCCCAGGACGTCTCGGCCGATGAGCCGGAGGAACCGACGACCCTGGAGCCCTTCGTCATCACGGGAACGCGCATTCAGCAGCGAACCAGTGAAACAGCCGCAAGCGTGACGGTCCTTACCGGAGAGGATATTCGCCATTCCGCGAGCCAAACTGTCGACGATGTCCTAAGACAGGTCCCCGGATTCAGCCTCTTCCGCCGCTCGTCAAGCCTCGTGACCCATCCTACCTCCCAGGGTGTGTCCCTGCGTGGCATCGGTCCGAGTGGGGCAAGCCGAGCACTGGTCTTGCTGGACGGGGTGCCCATCAACGATCCGTTTGGGGGTTGGGTCTATTGGAATAAGATCCCGCTGCAAGCTATCGAACAGATCGAGGTTGTGCGAGGGGGAGGCTCAAGCGTCTGGGGCAATTACGCGCTCAGCGGAGTCATCAATATTATCACTAAGCGCCCGACGGAGCGCCAAGCCCTCATCGAAGGGAGTTATGGAAACCACAACACCACCAATCTGGACCTCCTCGTGACGGAAACCCGGGAGCCATGGCGTGTGAGTCTTGAAGGGAACTTCTTCGATACAGTGGGCTACCAGATTGTTGCTCCCTCCGTCCGTGGCCAAATCGACATCCCGGCAGACTCAAAGCATCGTTCCTTCAACGGGCGCGTGGAATTCGCCAAGTCCCCTGACCTCATGCTGTTCGTGAGCGGAGATTTCTTCGATGAAAACCGCGGAAATGGGACACCCCTCCAGTTCAACACAACAGATGCCGGTTCATTTGCAACCGGCGGTCGCCTCCGAACCAGTGGGGGGAGTGAGTGGGCGTTTCAGCTGTTCGGACAGTTTCAGGGGTTTCGAAGCACCTTCTCTACGCAGGCATCTGATCGGAATTCGGAAACACTTGCACTGGATCAAACCGTGCCTTCTACCTCGTGGGGTGGTTCCGTGCAGTGGAATCACCCCTTTGCGTCACACCTGATCAGCTCCGGCGCGGACTTCCGCTGGATTCAAGGAGAGACCGATGAAGGCGTCTTCGGAACCACTGGGTTCTTGCGCAACCGTGTAGCTGGCGGGCAGCAAGTGATGAGCGGTTTGTTTGTCCAGGACATCTTCACGCCCAATTCAGACTGGGAACTCGTCGGCGGCGTTCGTGAGGACTACTGGGTCGCCTTCAACGGATTTCGCCAGGACACACCGCCGCCAGCGGGAATCCCAGCCAGCCAATCATTCCCTGATCTTAGCCGAGCCATCACAAGTCCGCGCCTTGCTGCTCTCTTTCATGCCACACCCTCTACGGACCTTCGCGCTTCCGTTTATCAGGGATTCCGCGTCCCGACGATCAATGAGCTCTACAGGGTATTTCGCGTGCGGAACGATGTGACCGTTGCCAATGCGCAACTGCGTCCGGAACGACTTACTGGCAGCGAGATTGGCGTCCAGTACCGATGGGCGCCCTTCAATACCCGTCTCACCGCCTTCTGGAATGAGATCACGGATCTCGTGACGAACGTCACCCTGAGCACGCCGCTCCCGGATTGCCCACTAGGCACGACCTGCCGACAGCGGCAGAACCTCGATTTGGTCCGGGTCCGAGGGCTCGAAGCGGAGTTGGAGTTTCGCCCGGTCCAATCATGGCGCTTTCTTGCAACGTACGTTTTTCTCGATACACGAGTCGTAGCCGCTTCGCAGCAGCCAAGTCTTGAAGGACTCCGCCTGGCGCAGGTCCCTGAACACAGCCTCACGCTCGTTGCCCGGTACGAGAACCCGGACTCGGTCAATGCTTCTGTCATTACGCGATACGTTGGGATGCAGTTTGAAGACGATGCGAATACTCTGCCTCTTGGTGGCTACATCGTTGTAGATTTGCTTCTCTCACGAACTGTCACGAGTCGCGGTGAAGTCTTCCTGGGCATCGAAAATCTTTTTAACAAGACCTACGCTGTGGGCCGCACCACCGATGGCGTCACCACCATTGGCGCCCCATTTCTGATCCATGGCGGAGTCCGCTTGAACTTCTGAGGACTGCACTTAGCGTTCACCTGGAGCCTGCCACAAGTCTGTAGTCCTGCCGATATCTCGGCACGTGCCGATATGTCGGCACGTCTTCTTCGGCACCGCATCCCTCTTCAGTCAAAAGCGAATCCTCTAGCAAGCTCTAACCATTTGTAGTTTCGGCGAGTTAGCCGTCTTCTGCTGGTCTCGAGTCTGCCTGGAACATGAATTGCCATTACTTGTGGCATGACGCATCTGACTGGAAAGGAGGAACCCTCGATGGAACTGACCTTTACTCTACCGGACGGAACGCGTGCAGGCATCGTTCCGACGCACGGCCTCGAAGATCTTAC
>VBOK01000048.1 GCA_005877565.1 Nitrospirota bacterium | reverse complement strand
AGCTTCACGCAGGCGGACTCCTCAGTCACACGCCAGTACGGGGGGACCGGCCTGGGCCTGACCATCTCCAAGCGACTGACGGAACTCATGGGAGGCCGCATCTGGGTGACCAGTGCTGTTGGCCAGGGCAGCACGTTTTCCTTCACGGCGAAGTTTCGAGTACAAGGAGAACCCAAGCTTCGCGCACTCACCCAGCCGGCGGAATTAAAAGGGATGAAGGCGCTGGTGGTGGATGACAACGCCACCAACCGGATGATCCTGAAGGAGATCCTCACTGCATGGGGGATGCAGGTGGTCGAGGTTCCTAACGGCATGGAGGGGCTGGCGGAACTTGAGCGCGCCCAAGAGTCAGGCGATCCCTATCACGTGGTGCTGCTCGACTGCCGCATGCCCGAGATGGATGGGTTCCAGGTTGGGGAGCGTCTTCGCGACATCCCCAACCTGGCCGGCGTCACCGTCATGATGCTCACCTCCGACGCGCGTATGGGCGACAAGGCACGGTCTCAAGAGCTGGGCATGGCCGGGTATCTCGTGAAGCCGGTCAAGCGCGCTGCATTGTTCGACGCGATCGCTGCTGCTGTGGGCAAGAGTCGAGTATTTGCGCTTGGACCAGCGCTGGACGCCGCACCGGCGCCGGCGAGGGATCAGCGTGCGTTGCGGATTCTCCTGGCCGAAGATTCTCAGGACAACCGGCTGCTCGTGCAGTCCTACCTCAAGCACACGCCCCATCACCTCGATCTGGCCGACAACGGCGCCATCGCGGTGGCGAAATTCAGTGCCCGCAGGTTCGACCTGGTTTTGATGGACATGCAGATGCCGGTTGTGGACGGATACGCCGCCACCAGGAAGATCAGGCAATGGGAGAAGGAGACCGGGCGCCCGCCGACGCCGATCATCGCGCTCTCGGCGTTTGCCTTGCAGGAAGAAATCCAAAAGAGCCTCGACGCGGGATGCACGGCCCATCTGACCAAGCCGATCAAGAAGGCGATCCTGCTGAACGCGATCCAGGAATACATCATGAGCGTGACGAAATGACGTCCAAGGCGGACGACAACCAGGCGGAGAAGACCACCATCCACGTGGACCCCGAGATTGCGGAGCTGATCCCTGGCTTCCTGGAGAACCGGCGGAAGGACATCGCCGCGATGCTGGACGCCGTGCAGCGGGGTGAATTCGAGACGGTCCGGGTTCTGGGGCATAGCATGAAAGGGGCTGGCGGCGGCTATGGGTTCGACGCCATCACCGAGATCGGCGCTGCGCTCGAGCAGGCCGCCCAACAGCGCAATGCCGCCGAGATTCGGAATCGCGTGAATGAATTGTCGTGCTATCTGGATCGGGTAGAGGTGATCAGTGACTAGCGCGTCGCCTAAGCCACCACGCCGGTCATCGAAAGCTGTCCAGGACCTCCGCCGCGTGCGCGACGAGGCGATCGCCTCGGTCAGCGTCGGCATCCTCATCACTGATCCGCACCAGCCTGACAATCCCATCATTTACGCCAACCCTGCATTCGAGCGCCTGACAGGATATGGCGCCGCCGAAGTGCTCGGGCGCAACTGCCGCTTCCTGCAGGGGTCCGGCACCGATCCGAGCGCGGTGGCCGAGATCCGCCAGGCGCTGAAGGAGGAACGCGGCCTGCGGATCGAGTTGTTGAACTATCGGAAGGACGGCAGCACCTTCTGGAACGAGCTGACGATCTCTCCGTTGCGGGACGCGAAGGGGCGGGTGACCCATTACGTCGGAATCATCAACGACGGGACCGAGCGCAAGGGGGTCGAGCAGCACCTTCAGCAGGTGGAGAAGCTTGCCGCGTTGGGCACCCTTCTGGGCGGGGTCGCTCATGAACTGAACAACCCGCTCTTCATCATCAGCGGGTATGCCCAACTGGCCAGGGAGAAGATCAACCGGGGTCTCTACGACGACCTCAAGGGCGATCTGGAGACGATCCGCGAGGTCGCCCAGCGAGCCTCGGCCACTGTCAACCGCTTCCTGGGAATCGCGCGCCGTGCCGAGGCCCGCCGCGCGCTCTGCCTCGTGGACGATCTGGTCAAGCAGGCCCTCGGCCTGATGTCCTATGACTTCACCATGCGTCAGGTAACGGTGCGAACCCAGTTCGACCCGGCCCTCCCCTCGATCCTGGCCGATCCCCAGGACCTGTCCCAGGCTTTCCTGAATCTCTTTACGAATGCCAGTCAGGCGATGGCGGAGTCCCACGGGCGTGGCACGCTCTCTGTCAGCACCACCCTCGTTTCGGAGCAGGGGAGGCCATGGGTGGAGGTCCGTGTCAGTGACGACGGGCCCGGGATCGCCCCAGAGCACCTGCCTCGAATCTTCGACCCGTTTTACACCACCAAGCCATTGGGACAACGGACCGGCCTGGGGCTGACCATCAGCCACCGCATCGTCACGGAGCTTGGAGGCACTTTGACCTGCGTGAGCGTCGTGGGGCAGGGCGCGACCTTCATCGTTCGCCTGCCGATCGCCCAGCAGGCCTCGCCAGACGGCCCATCGAGCGGATCGCATTGAGGAGAAGGCCATGCCGACAATCCTAGTGGTGGACGACGAGAAGTTGATGTGCGATCTGCTGCGGTCGGTGCTCGTCCGCCACGGCCACGAAGTCCTCACGGCCTCGAACGGGCGCGAAGGCTTCGAGTTGTTCAAGAAGCACCGCCCCCGTTTTACGCTGCTGGACCTCCGCATGCCGGAGATGAACGGGATCGAGGTGCTCAAACAGATTCGTGCGGTCGATTCCCAGGCCGCCGTGTTGATCCTGACGGCGTGGGGGTCGGATGCGTTGGAGCAGCAGGCCCGGCAACTGGGCGTCGTGGATTTTCTGAGCAAGAGACTCTCGCTGGACGTCTTGGTGGAAGCGATGGATCGGACGCTCCAGCTATCGGCCCAAGCGCCCTCGCCCACTCAGGCCACTGCGCCTACGGAAGAGCCGCAGGCGACTCCGGCCGCTGCGGGCGATGGGGACTTCATCCTGGTGGTGGACGACGAGCCGCAGATCCGCGATCTGCTCAAGCGCTTCCTGTCCCTGCGGGGGTATAAGGTCCGGGTGGCCTCCGACGGCCAGCAAGCGCTGACGATGGTGGAACAGGCGGCCCCCCAGTTGATCGTCCTCGACGTGTACATGCCGGGCATCAATGGCGTCGAAGTGTTGCGGCGGTTGCGAGGAAGGAAGTTTACCGGTGGGGTCATTCTGCTGACCGCCAGCCAGGACGACAAATTGCTTCAGGAGGCGCTGGACCTGGGGTCCGTCGATGTCATGGGCAAGCCGGTGGACCTCGAGCGGCTGGCGCTGGCGATTCAGGTCGGCTGCATCCTGATCGAGCAGCAGGACCGCTGATCGGGGAAGACGTGAACGTGGCGACTGACGCACGAGTGTTGATTGTGGACTCCGACGTCCACGGCGCGCAGGCCCTCGCGCGCCTGGTGGAGCAGCACGGCTATCCTGCGCCTGAGCTCGCCCTGTCCGTGTGGAAGGCGATGGAGAGCGTGGAAGACTCGCTCCCCGACGTGGTGGTGTTCAGTCTGTATTACCCGAACGTGGACCCGCTCCTGTTTCCCGCGCTTGCCCATCATGGTGATCACCTCGTCCGGCGCCTCCTTGGGGGAAATCGAGACCCTGGGGGTCCTGGCCGGGGGCCTCGACGCCGTTCTGGAACGTCCGCTGGACGAGGCCCGATTTCTCGCTGCGCTGCAGCAGGTGCTCGCCAAGCGCAAGTTGCTGACCCCCTCTTCCATCATGGGAGCAGCGCAGGCGATCTCCAACCGGGAACATTCCGTGGAACTGGCCGCGCGGACCATTCTCTTCACTGACGTGCGGGGCTCGACCCAACTGCTCGAGACGACGACCACGCAGATGTTCTTCAAGGAGCTGAATTACAAGCTGACCCAGCAAGTCGCGGTGGTGCGGCAATTTTCGGGCGATGTGGTCAAGTTCACCGGCGACGGTTTGATGGCGTCGTTTCAGGGGTTCGACCGGCTGACCCAGGCGGTACGGTGCGCGTTGAAGATCCTGGAACTGGAAAAGGAGCAAGCCTACCAGCATCTATCCATGCCATTCGGGCAGGGCCTGTGCGACGGCCTGGTGGTGTGCGGCTTCGTCGGCGAGGAGAAACACGAGCGTCCCGACATCTTCGGCTGGCCGGTCCATTTGGCGGCGCGGCTGTGCGGGCACGCGCCTGCGGGGACCCTCCTCATGAAGAAAAAAGACTTCGACCGGATCGACCCGGACGGGATTCCGCACGCACACGCGGGGTTTCTGGAGTTTCGGGGCATGAAGGAGCCCGTCGAATGCGTGCAGGTCGGCCTGCTCGCCCCTACCGAGCCCCTACACCATGGCTGAACGCATAAGCGACACCCGCTGGAAGGCCCTCTTCGAGGCCGAGCCCGACGCCGTGCTGGTCGTGGCCGGCGACGGTGCGCTGTGCGAGGTCAATCCGGCGGGCCTGATCCTGTTTGAAGCGGAAAGGGCAGAGGAGGTGGTGGGCCACGCGCTGTCAGAGTTCCTCGCTCAGCCGAACCGGGAGGCGTTCCGGAGCTACGTTGAGCGCGTGCGCGGGGGCCACAAGGGCTCGCTCGAAGTGGAGATGGCAGGGCTCAAGGGGGGCGCGCGGACGGTGATGGTGTGGGCGGCGCTGCTCGATAAGAAGCCAGGCAGGGGCACGCCCCTTCTGGTGCTGGCGCGGGATGTCACGCAGCAGCGGGAGATGGAGGCCGACCTGCGCGAGTCCCGGAAGATGGCGGCGGTCGGCCAATTGGCCGCAACGTTCGCGCACGATTTCAACAACCTGCTGAACGGCCTCATGGGGAGCCTGTGGCTGGTGGCGACGAAACTGGGCGCGGACCATCCGGCTGCCCCGCTGGTGGCGACAGCCGGGCAGGCAGGCCGAAAAGCCGCCGAGGTGGTCCGGCAGTTGCTGGCCATCGGGCGGAAATCGAAGGGCGAGCTCTACGCCGTGGCCTTGAAGCCCATCGCGGAGCAGGTGGTCCGGCGATTACGTCGGACGCTCGATCCTCGGATCGAGGTGGTGCTGGAGGCCGACCCGGATCTGTGGACCGTGCAGTCCCACCCCGGGGTGATCCGCACGATCCTACTGAATCTCTGCACCAACGCGCGCGATGCGATGTCGCAGGGAGGCAGATTAACGGTCGAACTGAGGAATGTGAGAAAAGAGGACATCGGCGAGTGCGTCCGATTGACTGTCAGTGATACCGGGATCGGTATGGATCACGAGCTCTCCCGGCGCATCTTCGAGCCGTTCTTTACGACCAAGGAGGAAGAACGAGGGATCGGCTTGGGCCTGACGGTGGTCCAGTCACTCGTGAACCGTCTGGCGGGTGCCATCACCGTCGAGAGCGAGCCTGGACGTGGCTCCCGGGTTGTCATTGACCTGCCACGCATGGTCGCGAAAGATGCGCCGGTGGAGTTGTCGCCTGCCGTGCCGCCCGTGCGCACGGTGCCGTCCGGTACCGGCCAGGCCATTCTCGTGGTGGACGATGAGGAGATCCTCCGAGTGGTCGCGCGCGCGGCTTTGGAGCAGGCTGGCTACGTGGTCCTGGAGGCCGAAGACGGCGCCAGCGCCCTGGAAGTCTTTCAGCGGGAACATGAGCGCATCGCGGCGATCCTGCTGGATGTGAATATGCCGGGGCGATCGGGGCAGGAGGTCTTTCAGGACCTGCGCGGGCTTGATCCGAACGTGTTGGTGATCTTTTGCAGCGGCTCGATCTCGGATAAGAAAGGCGAGTTACTGACTCGGGGTGGCGCGAAGGCTTTTCTACCCAAGCCCTATTCCGCGCGCCAACTCACTGACGCCATTCGACAGGTCCTCCAGCTGCAACCCAACCGCTGAGCCTCAGCGTCTCTCCCCGTTCAGCGCCTTCCGTGCTCACTCCGAGGCTTCCTGGCGAACGGTGGCCTGCTCTTTTTCCAGTTGGCGGTAATAGCGCCACAGGTAATTGTGATAGTCGTCGAGGGTGGCGAGCAGGTAGTGTAACTCGACCGCATCATTGCCCTCGATCGCCCTGACCATGCGGGTCTGGAGAAATGCGGCGATCTGCTTGGTCTTTTCGATCGCGGTGAACTGCTTGAGTGGACCGCCGAGCTTGTAGTCAGCCATGCAGGCTCCCTTCTTGCCTTGTCACCCTGAACGCAGTGAAGGGTCTAGACTGCTTGCAACGTCTAGATTCTTCGCTTTGCTCAGAATGACAGTCCTTACAGCTTGTAGAGCTCGCCATACTTGTTTCCCAGGTACGTCAGGAAGTGATCGGGAGTCAGCGGCTCGCCGGTGACGCGACGCACGAGCTCGTCGGCCGTGTAGAGGCGCCCCCATTTGTGGATGCGCTCGTTGAGCCAGGCCTTCAGCGACAGCAGGTCACCCCGGGCGATTCGGTCGGGCAGGTCGGGAATGTCCCGCCTGGCCTGGTTGAAGAACTGCACCGAGTACAGGTTCCCGAGCGTATACGTGGGGAAATAGCCAATGGCGCCCAGCGACCAGTGGACGTCCTGCAGGACTCCCTCGCGGTCCGTCGGCGGGACAATCCCGAGGTAGCTCTTCATCTTGTCGCGCCAGAGTTGGGGCAGTTCCTCGACCCGGACCCGGTCCTCCAGGAGGTCCCGCTCGATCTCGAAGCGGAGCATGATGTGGAGGTTGTAGGTTAGTTCGTCGGCGTCCACCCGGATGAACGAGGGCTTCACGCTGTTCAGAGCCGCGTAGAAATCGTCGAAGGCGACCGCCCGCAACTGGTCTGAGAATGTGTGCTGCAGGAGCGGGTAAAAGTGCTGCCAGAAGGGGCGCGAGAGTCCGACGCAGTTTTCCCACAAGCGGGATTGGCTCTCGTGCAGACCCAACGACACCGACTCGCCCAGTGGGGTGCCGTAGTGGGTGGCGGGCAGCCCCTGGTCGTACAGGCCGTGGCCCCCTTCATGGATGCAGCTGAAGAGCGAGCCCGTGAAGTCCTGTTCGGACACGCGGGTGGTGACCCGGACGTCGGATGGATGGAACGATGTCGTGAAGGGATGAGCCGAGATGTCCAGACGTCCCCGAGAGAAATCATACCCCATCGCCTCCAGCACCATCCTCCCGAAGGCGAGCTGCCGATCCCGATCGTACCTGCGCGTCAAGAGGGCCTCCCGCGGCTTGACGGGCGAGTGGACGATGCGGTCGAGCAGAGGGATGAGTCGTCTCTTCAGCGCCGCGAACAGCGGCAGAAGCTGCGCCGTTGTGGCGCCGGGCTCGTAGGTGTCCAGCAGGGCGTCGTAGGGCGTCGGAACTGGTCCGCGATAGCCGACTTCTTCCTTCTTGAGGACCACGATGGCTGTGAGGTGCGGCAGGAACGACGCGAAGTCATCCTGCTTTTTGGCTTCGGCCCACGCCTGCTGGGCGAGGGAGCAGGTTTTGCCCAGCCGCCGGACGAAGTCGTTCGGCACCTGCTTGGCCTTGGTGTAGTCGCGCCAGGTCTCCCGCAGCAGGGCGCGCGCGATCGGATTCCAGCCGTCCGTGGCGCCGCTGAGCGGTTCCCCGGTCTTCAGGTCCAGCCAGCGGCCCAGCAATTCTTCGGTTTCGGGAGACGTCAGTCGTTCGTGTGCCAGTCCCTGCAAGGTGGCGAGGTGTTCCGCCCGCGCCTCACCGCCTCCGGGCGGCATGTAGGTTTCCTGGTCCCAGGAAAGCACCGACGCGGCGCTGTTCAGGTGCGCGATCGGCAGCAGGTGGCGCCGCAAGGGCTCAAGTGTCTCGATCGTGCCCGTCATCCCACGACTTTCTGTGGTCGCTGGAGGAACAGGATGAAGACCAGGAGCGTGGGGAGGGGGGCAAAGAGAAACGGCGGCAGCCACAGCCACACGTTCGCGCCGCGGATGCGGGCCTGATCGAGCATCCAGATAAACACCCAGATGGCCAGCAGGCTGTAATTCACGAAGATATATTGGATCATGTGTGGGTGGATTTCACTGGGGCCGGTCCCGATCGTGTGCGGGATCAGATATGCCTCAACCGCGACAAACAGAATCAGCGCTGCGACGGCAAACCGTTTGCTCCAGACGAACATTGGGGGTCCCTCCATTCTCCGGCATATTCCGGATCAACGCCTATGGTAGAATACCGCCGCCCTTTCGTAAAGGCGATAATCGAGAAAGATCTTCATGCAGCGGCGGGTGAGCTTCAGGGTCTGGGCGGTTCTTGCGGGGGCGCTGTGGACGCAGGCGTCGATCGAATCCGAGGCGTTCGCCTTTCAAGTCTCGGAACCCGGGAAAGGGGCGGTGGTCAGGCCCGGCGAGCCGATGAAGGTCAGGGTCAGGTTCCAGCCGGGGCTGCCGGTGGTGAAAGTCACGTACACGCTCTTTGAAGAGGAGCGGGCGTTGGACGACATCAAGGTTGAAGCTCCGCCGATGGTCGAGGCGATGGCTGCTCCGTTTGACGCCGCGATGCCCGTCCCTGTCGAAGCGGTAGGCGCCATGCGCCTGCTGGCCGTGGCTCAGGTGGCGGAGCGACGCGGGCAATACGTACTGTTCGATGAAGTCTCCGTCCGCGTGGAACCCGCGGCTGAGCTAAAAGGCCTGGAAGCGGAGATCCCGGTCCGGTTTACCAAGACCATCGGCGAGGTCCGACTGCTGAGCGTCCGCGGGAGATACGCCGACCGGGTGGCACGGGACCTGACCCACAGCCGCACGGGTACCACCTACCGGTCGAGCGATGAGAAAGTCGTGCGTGTCAACCATGACGGACTCGCGCAGGCGATGGGTCAGGGCACGGCGGAGATCGTGGCCAAAAACGGCAAGCACGAGGTCAAGATCCCTGTCGTGGTGGAGGTGGAGAACCCCGAGAACCGGCCGCCGGTGGCCCATGCCGGAACCGATCAGACGGTCAAGCAAGGCGCGAAGGTCCGGCTGGACGCGCTTCTGAGCGGGGATCCGGAAGGGAAGAACCCTTTGTACTACTGGTCGCAGGTCCAGGGGATGCCGATCAATCTTGTCGAGCCGCTCAGCCCCCGGCCTTACTTCTTCGCGCCCGTGGTGGACGAGCCGCGTGTCCTGCGGTTCCGCTTGATCGTTCGGGACGAGGAAGGAGCCGAGAGCTTCCCGGTGTATGTCAATGTGACCGTGGTCCCTTAGTTGATCACTGGGTGGCCGCGGCCCTCCAGGCACTTGATGTAGCTGCGTTTGTACTGGTGCTCGGCGGATACGCCTTCATGCACGCCGCCGCTGGTTCCGCCGATCGCTGATCCCAGCGCGGCCCCACGCCCAGGACTGCCGGAGACTGCGCCGATCACCGCCCCAGCCGCCGCTCCGATGACAGCGCCGGCACCGGTGCCCTTGGCGGCTTCGGTCGCCGTGCCGCCCGACGCCTTGCTCGCCAGTTCCTTGCACTCGGCGAGGTCGTGCGCCAAGGCGTCTCTGTTCATGTCCCGGCTGGTATCCACGGTGGGCTCCCACCCTCCGTACGAGGCGCACCCGCTGATCCATAAGGCGACCATGCCCACGGCCATAAGTCTGGTCATAACCCGCCTCCTTTTGGTTCAGTATACCAGAGGCGAGCGGTCAATCGATCTATTCACACGGTCCCGGTGCGACGTAGAGGAGGTAGTTGCCCATGCCGTGCAGGTCCAGGGTCTCCTGGCGGTTGAGATGGTAGACCATCGTCATCTCATACTCGTCCTTGGTGTTCACAGGAAAGCCCTTCGTGCTGCTGTAGACTTGCTGAGCACGGAACCCGCGCAGGTTCCCGCCGTTCTCGACGTCAGGCACGCTGCGCAATAACGTCTGGTTCGTGGTCTTGTCGTCGAGCGCGATCATGAGCAGCCCGTCATGCCCGTGGGGATAGGCGTACTTGACGCACGCGTCCACCGTGAATTTCAGGGGCTTGGAGTCCACCTGCACGATGCCAGGCTTCAACTCCCGGCCTTCGTCCGATTCGTTGGACGGCCGCTTGCTGAACTGGCTGTAACAGACCACGTTGACGCCGACGGTGTAGGCTTTGATCGGCTTAACGCTGGCCCCCTCGGGGGCCAAGTCCATGGTGAAGGTCGCCAGGACGTCCTTGGTGGGCGGGACCTTATGGTAGAAGGCCACGATCGAGACGAGCGTGCTGTCCTTTTTGATCGGCACACCGTAACCAGGGGGGAATTTGGCATCCGTGATCTCGATCCCGGCTCCTGCGAAGTAGGTCGGCTCGCCGGGACAGGAGAGGCTCTTTTCTTCCAGATTCTGGAGCAGGATATGGTGGAGGTACTGGCCGGGCAGCTCCTTGCCGTCCTTGGTGAAGATGCGCGACCTGAAACCAATCACGGTCATGTCCTTGGGCGCCTTGAAGGTATGAATCGGCAGGCTAGAGGCCAGGTCGCCGCTGTGTCCGGCCGGCAGGTCGATCGGCCCGAAGGTGAGGACCAAGGCATCGTCCTGCAAGGTCACTGTCGTGGTGCCTTTGGACTGGAACACCGTTGGAGCATGGTTGTGTTGATTCACCATGTAAAATGCAATATTGGTGCCGAGGCAAAACGGAGAAAAGGGGACAGATTTTAAATCTGTCCGCTTGGACTGAAGTGTGCGGAATTGCTTGCTCATGACTGTGCTCTTGACCGAAACAGGCGGATAATGTGTCATATTGTGAGGGAGGGGGCCTGAACAATGCTGTACGCTCTCGGAGTCGGAACCGGTTTGCTCGTCCTCGTGCCGATCATCACGTGCGTAGCCGCGGAGCCAGTTGCCTTCGAAGTTCCGATGGACCCGGACGGAATCCAACGGGCCGTGATCGAAGCCGACAGCTATGAGTTCAGCCCGCGCCATCTCGTCGTGCGGGCTGGTATGCCGGTCGAACTGACCGTCAAGAGCGTGACCGTATTGGTGCCGCACAATTTTCTCATTGATGATCCCAAGTCGGGTCTTGCAATCAGGGAGGAGATCCCGGCCGGGCAAACCGTGAAGGTCTCGTTCACTCCGACGGTGCCGGGATCCTTCGCGATCTACTGTGACAAGAAGCTGCTCTTCTTCAAAAGCCACCGCGAGAAGGGCATGGAAGGCATGCTCGAGGTGCGACCGTAGGGGCACGGCGCGCCGTGCCCCTACAATTAGGCGCGCCATTGAACCAATGCCTTGATTCGTTCCCAGATCTTCTGCACGATCTTTTCCTTCTTTGTTTCAGCGGCCGCGCGCTTCACGATCGGGCGGGCCTGGAGTACGTGGAGCCGTCCGCCGGCGAAGGCCCATTCCATATCAATAGGACGGCCCGCGTGACGCTCGATGGCGATCACCGCTTCGGTTAAGGCCTGGAGCTGGCCGTCCTGCAGCGACAGTTGCTCGTGCCGGGGGTCCTCGCGTTCGTGCGTCCCACCGCCGGTCAGGAGAACGATTGCCCGTTCTTTCTTGCCAAGCTGCCGCTCCAGGATCTTCCGTGTCGGCTTGTGCACGACGAACCGGTCAGGCGACACGCGGCCGGCCACGACGGTCTCCCCGAGCCCCCAGTTGGATTCGAACACGGCCTGATCCGGATCGCCGCTGACCGGATGGACCGAAAAGCCAACACCAGCTGCCTCGCTGGCGATCTGCTCCTGCACCACGATCGCGATACGGGGCGCCGCTGCTGCAAGGCCGCGTTCGTGCTTGTAAGTGACGATGCGGGCATCGAGACAGGTGGCGAACACGGTGTGGATCCCTGCTTCCAGCCGATCCACTGGGACACCCAGGACCGTCTCGTAGCCGCCGGCGAAGGACGCGCTCCCCAGATCCTCCTCCGGAGAGGAGGAGCGCACGGCAAAGAGAGTCTTCTCGTCGAAGACGATCAGAGCCTCCCTGAGTCTCTTCTTCTGCTCGGTGGCTAGCTCGTACCCGGCGCTGATGGCCTTGAGTCGCTGGCAGACGTCCCGCAGCCCAGCCGGGTCCGCGGCAAGGAACTGCTTCCACACTGGGGTCGCCTTCAGCAGGACGATCCAGGGCTCGAAGAACGCTGTCGTCAGGACGAAGCCGGGCGGGACGGGGAACCCCGCCTGGAACAGCTGCATGAGGGAAAGCCCCTTGCCGCCCACCTGGTCGAGGGAGGGCAGCGGGCTGTCGCCGAACCGATAGACCAGTTTCAATCAGGCCATCCGCCTCAAGGCCGCGATGCGCTCCTCGATGGGCGGATGGGTCGCGAACAGGTTCATCCACCCACCGGTTCCGCCGGAGATCTTCATCGTAGCCAACGCATCGTGAGTCGCGTATTCCATCTGCGCCGCCTCGACGTAGCGCTGAATGCTCTGGAGGGCCGAGATCATCGGAGCCGGCCCGTAGGCCTTGCCCGAGAACCGGTCGGCCTCGAACTCTCGCCGCCGCGAGTGCCAGTTGATCACGATCATGGCCAGGATGCCGAGAACGATCTGCAAGACGTAGAAGGCGACGATGCCCAGAATCGCCTGGTCACGTTCTCTAAAGAACCGCTCCACCCACATGGAGATGAAGTACACGAAGGTGTTCAGCAAGCCGGCCAGCACGGTCGTGGTGAACATGTCCCCGTTCCAGACATGGCCCATCTCGTGCGCCAGGACGGACCGGATTTCCTCCTCGTTCAAGTTCTCCAGGAGGCCGGTCGACACGGCGACCATCGCGTTGTTCTTGGTTGGCCCGGTGGCGAAGGCGTTCGGATCTGGCGCATCGTAAACCCAGACTTCCGGCATCTTGACGTGGAGTCGCTGGGCCAGCTCGCGCACGGTCTGGAACACGACCTCTTCGGCGCGAGTCCGGGGCTCAGTAATCTGGGAGCAATCCAGCATGGCCCGGGCGAACTGCTTGGAGAAGGCCAGCGAGATGAAAGCCCCTCCGAAGCCCAGGACGCCCGCGTAGAGCAGAATGGTTGCATCCACCGACCCGCGGATGTCGATGCCGAAGGCCGGCAGTACGAAGTTCGCAAGAACCACGTACACGACACCCAGCGTGATCATGATCAGGAAGTTGGCGATCAGCAGTAACCCAATCCCCTTCAAGTTTTTTAACATCTAAGCTTGTTCCTCCTTCAGGATGCGGATTCCGGGGGCCGCTTCGACACTCCCGAGCCGCACGATGATGTGTGTTCTGAATATTACCATCACAAGGGGCGGTGTCAAGGCCTCTTTCTGCTTCGTCTTGACCCCTGGGTTCAGAACGTGTACTAGTCTTTCAAATGGTTATGCTCCTCGAGCGCTCCCAGCGACTTCAGTATCTGACCAGATTTCGGGAATGGGTGATGAACCCGATCCAGCGGGAGGATGCCCTCAGGGAAATGCAGGCGGCCCTGCTGGTCCATCTGAACGATCCGCGCAGGGGCTTGCAGACTCGGCCGGGAGAGCGGACCCTGCTGGCTCATCTGGTGGAATGCGGTCAGCTCTTGCACAGCTTCGTGCCGGGCGACCGGGCGCTGATCAGTCAGGTTGTGGGGACCTTGGCCCATGGCATGCAGAAGGACCTGACGCGCTTTCCCGGCCACACCATCCGAGCGGGAGGGGGCCCCGCAGACGCCCCTCCCGAACCCACTCAGCATCTTGCCTCCTTGACTACACTCGATGAACTGGATCAGTACACCTATGATGCGGCCGGCTGCGTCGGCGATTTCTGGACCAGGCTGATGTGCGCCCATCGCGCGGCCCTGCGCGCGTGGGACGTGGAGGCGATGGCGACCGTTGGCATCCGTTTCGGCAAGGGGCTTCAACTGACGAACGTGCTGCGGGACCTCGCCACGGACCTTCGGCGCGGCCGCTGCTACATCCCGACCGCCTTGCTGGAGCCGGCGGGCTTGAGACCGGCCGATCTGCTGGACCCGGCCACGTTGCCGAAACTTCGGCCGGTGCTCACGAGACTCCTCCGCGCCGCGTTGGAGCATCTCGATCAGGGCTGGCTCTACACGATGGCCATTCCGCGCCGGGAAGTGCGCCTCCGGCTGGCCTGCGCCTGGCCGATCCTGTTCGCCGTGAAAACCCTCCAGCGCGTGAGCGTTTCGCCGTCGTTGCTCGATCCTGGGGTGACGCTCAAGATGACGAGAGGTGAAGTCTATCGGATCATGGCGCTGACAACGGGCGTGCTGGGCTGCGGGCGGCTCCTCACCAGCTACTACGGCCACCTCCGCAAGCGCGTGGCGTGCTGAGCGCCCCTTTTCGCCTTCTTAGTCTCTCAGCAATGTCTTAAACTCATCTACCGTCAGTCCGGCCTGTCGTAGCATCTCGTGGAACAGCCACTTGGGGATGTCCCGTTTGTGCTGGTGACTGATCCGGACACGCAAGATAGAGCCGCTCGGCAAGATTTTCCGCCAGGTCTCATGCTTCTCGGATCGGAGCTTCTCGAATCCCGCCCGTTTCAGAACTGCGCGGAAGTCGTCATACGTGAACGAAGCCATGCTTGATCTCGATCAGCGTGCGAAGATCCCAGTCGGTCTTGCAGGCAGCAATGGCTTCGATATAGGGAAGGTGATGGGCCCGGTTCGGGCTTGCGGCGTACAGCTTCCGGTCTCGGAGATATTCTTTCGAGTAGT
>VBOK01000086.1 GCA_005877565.1 Nitrospirota bacterium | reverse complement strand
ATCGTCGGGCAGATCAGAAGCGGCCTCGTGGTGCTGCTCGGCGTGGCCAAGGGCGACACCGAGGCTGATGTGCAGTATCTCGTGGAGAAGATCCCGGCGCTCCGCATCTTCAGCGACGAGGCCGGCAAGATGAACCGCTCGCTCGCCGAACTGGGAGGCGGGCTTTTGGCGATCTCTCAGTTCACGCTGCTGGGGGATACCCGCAAGGGGAGACGTCCCGGGTTCGATCAGGCGGCCGATCCGGCGACGGCGCAGCGCCTGTTCGAGCAGTTCGTCGAGACCCTGCGCAAGACCACGGACCTCACGGTCGAGACCGGCGTCTTCGGCGCGCACATGAAGGTGGAGCTCGTTAACGACGGTCCGGTCACCTTCGTCCTCGACAGCCGCGTCTAGCCGGACGCAGTGTTGAAACTCCGGTCAAGGCCGACTATACTTAAAACTACCGTAGGGAGGCCTTTATGGACGGGCGCATACCGGATCACCACCCCTTGCGCAAGCTGTTTGGAACGCTAGCTGAGAAGGCCTTCACGGATAAGCTGGGCTGGCCGGACTTCAATGTCAGCGACTACATCTCCCAGCTCCTCGTAGAATTCACCCACACGGACAATCTCTACCGGATCAAGAGCGCCAAGGGCGAGCGGGTGGAGGCGGTAGTCGACCTGCTCTATGAGTCTGAAGTCACGCACGAGGCCCGGTCGTTCGAGCGGGAGCGGGAGGTCCACCGGCATATCGGTGACTTCACGCTCTTCATGGCCGGGCTTTTCCCGGAGTATCTGAAACGGATCAAGACCGCCGGCCTGATCTACCACAAGGACTTCCTCGTGGATTACATCAAGACCGGCAAACGCTCCTACCGCTTGGTGGCCGAGTACATCCAGGGGACCTCCTCATCGGCCATGAGGGAACCGGCGCTGCCCCTGTTCCTGAAGCTGTCGGAGAACTTCGAACTCTGCGTGGTGGGACTCGGGTATATCCGGGGCGACCTCGACCGGATGCAACACAGCCGGTATCACCAGGCACGCCGAATCCTGCTGAATTGAAACTGCTCTCCGCGGAGTTTGTCGTCAGCGCTGCGGAGCCCGCGCAATTTCCCGCCGGAGACCTTCCCGAGATCGCCTTCGCCGGGCGCTCCAATGTCGGCAAGTCCTCGCTGCTGAACACCCTGTTGGGGCGCAAGAACCTGGCGCGGGTGAGCCAGACGCCGGGCCGGACCCGTCTCCTGACCTTCTTCCGCGTGACGCTCGCAAGCCATGGAGCCAAGGGCTCTCCTGAGAAGTTCCTGTTTGTGGACTTGCCGGGCTACGGCTACGCCAAGGTCGCGAAAGCCGTGCAGGATCAGTGGGGGCCGATGATCGAGGGATATCTCTCGTCCCGGCCTCTTCTCCGCGGTGTTGTCTTGCTGACCGACATCAGGCGGGGCGAGGACGATGAAGTCAATCTGGTCCGCTGGCTCGGGGAGGAAGGACTGGGGCTGGTGGCCGTGGCGGCGAAAATCGACAAGCTGCCGCGCGGCCAGCGTCTGCAGGCGCTGCGTGATCTGGAAACGTTTCTGAGCGTCCCGGTGATCGGGTGTTCAGCGGTAACGGGCGAGGGGCAGGATGTAGCGTGGAAGGCGATCCGGGCCCTGCTCGCCAGACCGCCCCGCGCGGCCGCCTCTCACAGCCGGATCTCGATGTAGTTCTTGTCCTTCTGCTCCTTGATCCACGCGATGTAGGCTTCTTCTGACTTGAGCTGGAACACCATGTTCCGGACATCCTCCTTCACCTCCTCGAAGGGTCGGAACTCCGACGCCTTGCGGTCGTCCACGCGGATGATGTGCATGCCGATCGGCGAGGCGATCGGTTCGGTGACCGATCCGAGCGGCGCCTGCTCGATCGCCTTCTGGATCTGGGGCAGCATGTCCCCCTGGCGGATGTACCCCAGGTTGCCGCCACGGCGCCCTTCGGGGCCATCGGAGTACTTGACCGCCAGTTCTTCGAACCGCTCGCCCTTTTTGAGCAGCTCGTATACCTCTTGCGCCTTCTCGCGCACCGCCAGGAGCTCGCTGCCGGGACCCAGGGCGATCAGGATCTGGCTGATGCGGACCTCCGGCGGGAGCATGAAGCGGTCCCGGTGCTGCCGATAGAAGCGGAGGATCTCCTCGTCGGACACGAGCAGGGAGGACCGGACCTGCTGGTTGATGAGACGCAAGGCGGTCAGTTGGTCCCTGATCATCGCCATCTCTTTGGAGTCGTTCTCGTCGGGGGTCTCACCGAGCCGGCGCAGGCGGACGATCGCGTCCTTCACCTCCTCCTCCGTGACCTTGATCCCGCGCCGCTTGGCGATCTGCACCTGGAGCCTGCGCTCGATCATCCGGTTCAGGCCCATGTAGTCGATCTGGCGGAGGCGCTGGACCAGCTCGGCCCCGCTGTAGCGCTGACGGGCCTGCGCCTTCGCATCGCCGACCTCCTCCTCGAGCTCGCTGAGGGTGATGACCTCGATGTTGACCACGGCGACGATCCGGTCATTGAGGCTGGCGGCCAGCGCCGGAAGAGCGCCGAGCAGGCCGGCCCATAGGGCCAGGACCGCGAAGGCCGTCTGTAGCATGGGCGCTGGCATGCGAGCGCGCAGGAGCATTACGGCGTGGCGGCTGCGGGGCTGGCGGTGGGGGATTCCGAAACCGGAGTTGGGATGTCGGCGACGCGGAGCTTGGCCTTCGACCGGAGGAATGCCACGAATTCGTCGTAGCGCTTACGCCTCTTCTCGTTGAGGAGTTCTTCCCGGACCTGCTCCTTTGCCTCCTCGAAGGAGAGAGGAGCGCCAGGGGTGCGATCCACCAGCTTGATGATGTGATAGCCGAACGGGGTGGCCACTGGCAGGCTTGTTTCTCCGACCTTGAGGGCCAGGAGCACCTTCTCAAACTGCGGCATCGCCTGGCCCTTCTTGATGAACCCTAGGTCGCCGCCCTTGTACCTTGTGAAAAGATCCAGTGAGACCTTCCGGGCCAGCGTCGCAAAGTCCTCCCCCTGGGCGAGGCGTTTCTTGAGGTCGAACGCTTCGTCCTGCGTCTTGACGAGGATGTGGCTCGCACGGAACTCGCCGGGCGCGGTGAAAGTCGCGGCGTTGGCGGCATAGTAGGCCTTCATCTCCTCCATCGTGACCTTCACCAGGGCGTCTACTTCTTCGATCCTCAGACGTTCCAAGAGGCTCCTCTCTTTGAAACGCTCCACGCGTTCCAAGAAGGCGCGGTCGCGATCAAAGCCCCGGTTCTTGGCCTCTTGGAGCAAGAGCTCATGGTTGATGAGCTCCTCCAAGAATTTCCTGCGTCCTGTGGGACCCGCAAAGGTCTTCCGGGCGTAGTCCGGAATCTGGGACCACCGGAGGTCGAACTCGCTGGCCGTGATTTCTTTTCCGTTAATGATCGCGAGGGCTTTGGAGGAGGCATCCGGCTTGTCACTGCAGGCACTGATGACGCTCTTTTTATTTCCGGGAAGGCGGCTTTCCAGGCGGAGTCCACTCCGAGGAGCTCGAACGAAGCAGGGGTGGCGAAGCGCAGCCGAGTACGATACTGGTCCATGAGCGCCTGGAGGCCGGCCTGTGGAGGCAGGGTCTTCACGTCGAAGCCGAAGGCCACGGCCGTCGGGCGAACCTGAATGGCGGCCACGCGCAGCGCCTTCGCCAGGAGGCGGACCTCCATCACCTCGAACAGCCGCTCGACCGGCTCGGGCGGCGCGCCGTAGCGGTCCACCAGCTCGCCGTACAGTTGCGCGAGGTCGCCCACCTGGGTGCTGGCGCTCAGGCGCTTGTACAGCACGAGGCGGTGCGCGACGTCGCTGACGTAGTCGTCGGGGATGTACGCCGAGACCTGGAGTTGGAGGTTCGGTTCGAACTCCTCCGGCACGGGCTCGCCCTTCAGTTCGTGCACGGCCTGCTCCAGCATCTGCATGTACAGTTCGAAGCCGACCGCGTCGATGTGGCCGGATTGCTCCTTGCCTAACAGATTGCCACCGCCCCGGATTTCCAGATCGGCCGCCGCGATCCGGAACCCCGAGCCGAGCTCCGTGAACTCCTGGATCGCCTGAAGACGCTTCTGCGCGTCCCCGGTGAGCGTGTCCTCTTCGGCGACGAGGAAATAGGCGTAGGCTTGGTGGGCGCTGCGACCGACGCGCCCGCGGAGTTGGTAGAGCTGGGCCAGCCCGAAGGTGTCGGCGCGATTGACCAGGATCGTGTTGGCATTGGGGATGTCGAGGCCCGATTCGATGATGGTCGTGCACAGCAGCACGTCCGCGTCGCGGCGGTGGAACTTCAGCATCGTGGCTTCCAGCGGCCGTGGGTCCATCTGGCCGTGAGCGACGACGAGCCGGGACTCCGGCACCAGGTCCTTCAGCCACGCGCCCATTCGTTCGATGTCCTGCACGCGGTTGTGCACGAAGAAGACCTGCCCTCCGCGGCCCAACTCCCGAAGGATGGCTTCCCGGATGATGCCTTTGCCGAAACGGACCACCTGGGTGCGGATCGCCAGCCGGTCCGGGGGCGGGGTCTCGATCACCGACAGGTCCCGGAGGCCCGACAGGGCCATCTGCAGCGTGCGCGGGATCGGCGTCGCCGTGAGCGTCAGGACGTCCACCTGGGAGCGCAACTGCTTGAGGCGCTCCTTGTGACGCACCCCGAACCACTGCTCCTCGTCGATCACGACCAGGCCGAGGTTGCGGAACTGCACGTCCTTCTGTAGTAAACGGTGCGTGCCGATGATGATGTCGATAGAGCCCTGCGCGACGCCGCGCAGCGTGGCCTTCAGATCCTTGGACGATTGAAGCCGGCTGACGACGCCCACCGTGACCGGGAACGGCGCGAAGCGCTCCGTGAAGGTTTCAAAGTGCTGCTGGGCGAGCAGGGTGGTGGGCACGAGCACCGCGGCCTGCCTGTTGTCCTGGACCGCCTTGAACGCGGCGCGTATGGCGACCTCGGTCTTGCCGTACCCAACGTCCCC
>VBOK01000085.1 GCA_005877565.1 Nitrospirota bacterium | reverse complement strand
GATTCGCCGCCAGCTACTTCCCTCTGGCACCGGCAGCCCCGTTGGGGATTCTCGGGTTCGATGCCGGAGTGGAAGCAACGGCCGTCAAAATTTCACAGCACTCCAGTTTCTGGCAGAGAGCGGTGCAGGATTCCAATCCGCCGTCCTATCTGGTGATCCCACGGCTCCATGTACAGAAAGGGCTTCCCTTCAACCTGGACATCGGGGCCAGCTACGCAGCAGTCCCGTCCACTGACATCTCGCTCATTGGCGGCGAGATCAAATGGGCGATCCTGAGCGGGGGAGTGGTCGCGCCGGCGGTGGCGGTCCGGATCAGCGGCACCAAGCTGTTCGGCGGATCACAAGCGCATCTGGAAACCTATAGCGCCGATCTCTCGATCAGCAAGGGCTTTCTCTTCCTCGTCCCCTACGCCGGTATCGGACAATTACTCGTCAACAGCCGGACGGACTCGGCGGCGATTCGGTTAGCGAACGGAGGGGTGGACTTCTGGGAGACCCAGAACCTGACGAAAGGATTCGTCGGCCTCAAGATCGCTCCGCCAGTGATACCCTTCAGCCTCGTCGCCGAAGCGGATTTTTCGACCGTGACTGCCTACAGCCTCCGGGCCAACTTCAGCTTCTGAGACACTGGAAGTAAATCAGGCGTTCTAGGGCAGCCGACTGAGGACGACATAAGCCAGCCCAGCCACAATCCCAGCCACTGGCAGGGTCACCACCCAGGCCAGCACCATGTCCCGCACGGTCGCCCAGCGGACGGCGCGCAGGCCCTTCAGAAGCCCAATGCCGATGATCGCGGAACTGCTGACGTGCGTCGTCGAAACGGGCAACCCCATGGTAGCCGAAACAAGCACCAGCGAAGACGTCGTGAGGTTCGCTGAGAGCCCCTCGACATGATCCATGCGCGTGACCTTTTCGGCCAGAACCTCGGTCACGCGGAGACCGCCGATGTAACTGCCGAGCCCCATGGCCAGCGCCACGGCTGCCAGCGTGCCGAGCTGTACGGTCATGCTCGGCCAGGACGCCACGGCACTTCCCAGCAGGAGCATCGCCATGATCTTGGGTGTGTCGTTCGCCCCACGCGCCAGCGACGCCAGCCCGCTGGAGAGCCAGTGGATGCTGTCCAAACCGACCGTCAGTCCGCTCAATCCCGCGCGATCGCATTGGGCCGGCACTGCCACCACAGGCTGACCGAACGCGCTTGCCTGTATCAACGTGCGGGTGTTCCCCCGCGCATCGATGGTCACCAACGCGCGGGACGCCGGCATCAGGCACAGGCAGGCGCCCTCCCAGCGTTCAGCGACAAGCCGGACCATGGGATGAAAGAGAAACGAGACCGCCAAGGCCAGGACCGGACTCAGCAGCAACGGAAGCCCGATCTTGCCGGTAATAGCCGGCCAGGCAAGTCCTTGGCTGCCGATGGACATCAGCCCCGCGCCGACGAGCGCGCCGGTCAATGCGTGCGAGGTGGACACCGGTAGGCCGGTCCTCGAGGCGACTAGCACCCACGCCATCGCGCCGACAAGGATCGCCTGCGCCAACGCGGGCGGCGTCGCAATCCCGGGCTGAATGAGTCCGGCGCTGAACGTCTTCAGCATGGCCTTCGCCACGAGGGCCGAGAGGCCCGCGCCGGCGACCGTCCACAGCGCCAGCGCGAGCACAAACAACAACAGTTCCATCAGCGCCTCAGCACTGTAGGGGCACGGCGCGCCGTGCCCCTACGAAGAGATCGCGCCGCCGCAGGAGGACCCGGCGCCAGCGGTGCAGCCGTAACAGTGCAGCCCCGTGACGACCTGGCGACGGGCCAGCAAGGCAAGATCGAACTCATGGATGGTCTGCGGCAATGCGCCGTCCACCGGCAGGTCCAGCATCTGATTGAAGTCGCAGTCGTAGAGCCGGCCGTCCCAACTCACGCTGATCAGGTTCCGGCACATGAGACCGCCCACGGAGGCCGTGTTGAAGCTCGTGACGAGCGTTTCCATGTACGCCTCGTACTGGCCCGAGCGATGCAGGTCGTCAAGGAAGCGGTTGATAGGCATGTTGGTGATCGTGTAGAGCCGGTTGAAGGTGATGCTGAACCGCTTGGCCAGTTCGTCCCTGTAATCCGCTTCCAGTTCGGCCTGCGGAGGCGGGAGCTTGGGTCCGAGCGGGTTATACACCAGGTTCAGGACCAGTCCGGTCCCTTCCCTGCCATAGCCCAGCGTGTTGAGTGCCTGCAGCGCGGCGATGCTACGATCGTAGACCCCCTTGCCGCGCTGCTGATCCACGTTCTCCTTGAGATAGCACGGGAGCGAGGCAATGACCTCGACCTGGTGCTCAGCCAGAAACTGCGGGAGATGTTCCTTGCCGCGCACGAAGAAAACGGTCAGGTTGCACCGATCCATCACGTGCCGACCCATCGCCCGGCACTGCTCCACCAGGTATTCGAAGTATGGGTTCAACTCCGGCGCGCCGCCGGTGATGTCCACCGTGTGCAGCTCCGGATAGCGCCGCACGACGTCGAGCACCGCCTCCGCCGTCTCGCGCGTCATGATCTCGGTCCGGGTGGGCCCGGCGTCCACGTGGCAATGCGTGCAGGTCTGGTTGCACAGCTTGCCGACGTTGACTTGCAACGTGTCGATGCGCAGCGCCCGGAGCGCGTCGTGCCCATGCGCAGCGAGGGTCTGGTCGAAGGGGGTCAGCGTGAGATGCAGCATGTCAGCAGCAGCTTCCGCCCGGTTCGCAGGAGACGGCCTCGCCCGCGACTGCCTCGGTCGCGCGGTTGATGATCGTGAAGTTCCGGCTGTACGGGCCAGACCCCAGCACGTCCAGCGTCTTCGAGCAGATTTCCAACGGGACGCCCCGCCGATAGACGTGATGGTCGTCATCCTCCACTTCCGTAAAGGGCCCGGTGAAGAGCGCGAAATGGCCTTTCCAGACGCAGGGCGTCTGGGCGGGCAGGATCGAGACGAGGCGCTCATCGGTCGCCGCAAGCGAAACCGGCTGGTCCGACAGGAGAAAGAGCCGTTCGAACGGTGGTGTCTTAAGCAACTGGGCGGTGCGGGCCGACACCGGTTCGGGCTTGCCCCGATGGTAGGCCTGTCCCAGTTCATCCGCCGCCCGGCTGAATGGGCCCACCAGCGTCACATATCCGACTTCATTGGGCTCCACCGCATTCGGCAGTTTGTAGCCGGTCAGCGTGAGCGAGACGAAATGGATGCCGTCGATGACGCTCCATGGCGAGTACTTCATCTGATGCACGCCCAGGAACCCCGCCTGCACCAGACCGCGCAGGTATTCCCATACAGGCAGCGCTCCCGACAGGCAGTCCCCCCATTTTTCCGTATCGTGGATGAGATAGTTCGGCACCGGCTGATCCGCGACGATGTCCGAGATCGTGAACCGCCCGCCGGGACGGATGACCCGGTACATCTCGCGGAACACCTTGGCCTTGTCCGGCGCGAGGTTAATCACGCAATTGGAAATGATGAGATCAATGCTGCCATCCTCGACAGGGAGATTCTCTGCATGGCCTTTGCGGAACTCGACGTTCGGTGCGGGATAGCCGAGGTTCGCCATCACGATCGGCGCGTTGCGCCGGGCCATCGCGAGCATCTCGTCGGTCATGTCCACACCGATCACCCGGCCGGTCTGGCCGACGCGCCTGCTAGCCTCAAAGCAATCGATTCCCCCGCCCGAGCCGATGTCCAGCACCGTCTCGCCAGGCCGCACCGTCGCCAGGCCGGCCGGCGTGCCGCACCCGTAAGAGACGCGCAGCACTTCCTCCGGGACGAAGGATCGGAGGTCGTCGAAGTTGTAACCCGTCGGGCAGCACATCTGCTCGCCGCTGGTCACGGCCCTGGCGTACCGCTCGCTGACTTGCCGCGTGATTGTCTCGTCCGACATACGTACCTCGCGCAGGATGGAAGTTAGAACGATGCGTCCATATAGCAGGGCTTCTCTCCGTCGTCAACTCCCTTGTTTAGTCTCGCCGCAAGGGCGACCGTTACACAAGAAAATTCCACCTTCTGCTCATCATTACGGTAGCGACATCAAGCCGGATTTCAAATCAGCGCGTGTTCTTTTATAATGAGGCCCTCATGTCAGCACCGTTCGATCGCGTCGTGGACATCATGGCGAGGTTGCGGGGGGAAGGCGGCTGCCCCTGGGACCGCAAGCAGACCCGCGAGTCGCTCAAGCCGTACCTGGTCGAAGAGGCCTACGAAGTCCTCGAAACGATCGAGAAGCAGGACGAGGCAAAGCTCAAAGAGGAGCTGGGTGACGTACTCCTCCAAGTCCTCTTTCACGCCCAGATCGGGCGCGAGCGGAAGACCTTCACTATCGAGGACGTGCTGGAGACCCTGGCTGAGAAACTCATCCGCCGCCACCCCCATGTGTTCGGCGAAACGACTAACAACCCTCCCGTTGTAAAGACCGCCGAGGAGGTCGTCCACCGCTGGGAAGAGATCAAGCGGCAGGAGAAGGCCGGGCAGTCCGACAACGGCGAGGCAGGCTCGGCGCTCGACGGCGTCCCAAAATCCCTGCCGGCGCTCCTGCGCGCCTACCAACTGCAAGTGCGGGCAGCCCGCGTCGGCTTCGACTGGCCGCACGACGAGACGGGGTACGCCGAGGTCGTCGGCAAGATCCACGAAGAGCTCCGCGAAGT
>VBOK01000084.1 GCA_005877565.1 Nitrospirota bacterium | reverse complement strand
GCCATCCGGAAGTCGGGGATAGAGGCGAGGACTGGGAGCCCGAGCAGCAACTCGGCATCTTCGGGGCGGCGGAAGGCTGGTTTCAGTTGCTCCATGGTGATGGCCCCTCCAAAGCCCAGCCCGCATCCGAGGGCGAGGCCCATCAGCATGATCAGCAGGCGGTTGGGCTTTTCGGGTGTCACGGGCAGGTTAGCCGGGTCAATGATGCGGAATTGCTCGCCCTTCTGCCGTTTCTCCAGATTCTCTGCGACCCTCGCGTTCAGTTTCTTATCCAGCAGCGATTGATAATTCTTCTGCATGTTGTCGTAATCACGGAGCAGGATCATCAGCTCCTGCTCGCGGGTCGGGGCGCGCTCGACCCGTACTTCGTACTCTTTCATCGTCCCGGTGAGCCGCTGCTGCCGCTCTTTGAGCCTGGCGAGTTCGATCTTGATTTCATCCCCTTCCCTGGTCAGGCTCCGGCGGTAAGGATCGAAGCGTTGGACCGCCCCGGAACTTGTTTCCTCTGGCTTTACTCCATACTTCTTGGCGAGCTGCGCTGTGACCTCTTTCATTTCCTGCTTGGTCTGGATGATATCCGGATAGGTTTCCTTGTATTCGGCGGTGAGCGTCGCGAGGTTGCGCTCCAACTCCCTGAGCCGCGCGACGATCGGATCGATTGCGGCGGGTCCTCCCACTCCGGTTGTCGAACCGGCAGAAGTGGCCCCGGTTGCCTGATATTCGCGAATTGATTTCTGGATCATGTTCTGTCGGTCGGTGAGACGATGGATGTTTTCATTGACTGCGATCAGATCGGATTGCAGTCGGTCAAGGGCATGGAGGTTTGCATCTGTTTGTTGAGGCAATTCACCCATGTACTTGGTCTTGAACGCGCTAATCGACTGCTCCTGCTGTTCCAGCCGGTCCTTGGCCAGGCGAAGTTCCTGCTCGAGGAACTCGGTGGCGCCTTCCACCAGTTGCTCGCGGGCCTTGAGGTTCTCCTCGATGAACTGCGAGGTGAGTTTCGCGGTCACCTTCATGGCTGTCATCGGGTCTTGATGCGAGAAGGATATTGAGAAGGATTCCACGCTCTTGCCGCGGGGGCCCACCGTGCCGACTGTCTGGACCTTGATGTCCTTGCGCATGTCCTCGATGACGGTCTCGAGCCCGTACTGCCGAACCTCGCTCTGGTAGAGCTTGAACTCCTCCATGACACGACTGAGCAGTGTGCGGCTCATCACCTGCTGCTGGATCATGGTCAGACGCCCTTCGATGCCGCCCCCGACGATCGCTTTGACGTATTCTTCGGGGATTTTCTGGTCCTCCACGAGGATCAACGTGCTCGATCGGTAGCTTTTGGGCAACACCACGCATAACAGCCCTGCCACCGCCACGGAGAGCAGGATCGCGCCCACAATCAGCCATTTTCGCCGGACCGCGATTTGCCAGTAATCCGCAAGCGTGAGGGGCGCTGCCGCGTTCATGTTCAATTCCATTCCGCCGTGAGCATGACCATGACCATATTGCGATCGAAGCGAGCGCTCTGCCCCAAGAAGTGCGACTTATATTCGCTGTTCGTGTATGACAAGGACGCATTCAAGATGCGGGATACTGTATAGTTCAAGCCGACCGTCACCCAGTAGGATTCATAGGCAAGGCTCCCAGCGGGGACCGATTCGTTCTTGGCGTAATTGCCGTTCACGGTTCCTGTCAGAAGAGCGGTCAATCGATGCGAGACTGTCGCCGTCACCACCTGGCTGAGTAAGGGCAGGCCACTGATGAAAAAACTCGGGTACACTCCTCTCGAATAGGAAAGGCTCGCGTCGGTGTTCTGGAGCTTCCCTTCCACAGATGCAGTCCCCAGATACTGAACCCTTTCGCTCGGTTCAATCACGGTCATTCCGGCTTCGACGTTCGCCTTTAGCGTTGGAGTGAAGACTCGGGTCCACCCCGTGGTGCCTCCCTGGGTGCGGAACCCTCCGCCGCCGCTTCCCTGGCTGAAGTCCGTCTTCTGGTACCGGTAGGTCAGAGCCAGCGTATCCAGCGGGGAGATCTTCAATTGAGGTCCAGCAGTGGCGGTTTGAAAGGTGGTATTGAAGAACCGGCCAGTTGTGGGCGAGACAAATGCGGTTCCGAAATGTATTCTCTGGTGCATGTAAGTGGCCTGAAGGTCCACCCTCGGCGAAAGGGCGTACGATCCGATGGCCGATCCGGCATTGGTAAAGGAATTCGCCCGCGCAGCCTGGATTCCTCTCACAAACGCCTCGGAGACTTGGCTCCCCGTTCCCGGAGCCACAAACGACGGCGCCTGCGGCGTGAAATAAAACGTGTCTGAGAGCCTCAATCCCGCTCCGCGCACAAGTTGTGAGACCGCATTGTCCAGATTGAGATTCACACTGCCGTTCGCCGCGACATAGTTCAGCCCGGGATTCTTGACATACGCCTCAGCGGTGGCCCCGCCCCGAACAGTCCCGTCTATCAGGCGGCCCTTGTGATCCACCGTCACCTGCGGGGAGATATTCGTGACATAGTCTTCCACGTTCCGGCCCGGGATAAAAAACACGTTGGAGTCATAACGCTCCGACACTGCAAGCGAGGGCACCAGTTTCGTCTCTCCATGGGCGATTCTTGGAGCCGTCAGAGTCATAGCCCAGATCGTCCCTGCCATTACCAGAACCAGCGGACAAACAAACGGCCTACGGCTCCATGCCATGTTTCTATGGCACCACAACGATGTCCGCAGCCTTCAGAATGAAGTTTCCTAGTTCGCCCTTGCCGGACACCAAATCGTCGTATGGGGCTGGAATGCGAATCTCATGTGGGCGGCCGTCGCCGTTGGCGCTATTGCGCACCACCTGCATCTTGTTTTTGGACGCGTAGATCGTCAATCCTCCC
>VBOK01000083.1 GCA_005877565.1 Nitrospirota bacterium | reverse complement strand
ATTCCATTCAACGAGCGGGACGGGACCTGGTGGCCAGCCTCGACGGGGATTACCTCGCGGTCGTGGGCTTGCCGCTGAGGGCCGTTGCACAGGGCCTGGCGAAGCTGGGCTGTCCTGTGATCGCGGATGTGGACCGTCTCTACCGCGAGCGGAATTTTCTCAATTGGCGGACCTTCGGACCGTAGGGGCACGGCATGCCGTGCCCCTACCTGCCACCGGATGGGAGCACGGCCGGTTGCGGCACGAATAAGCCGCAGGAGAATTCCATCTTCATCGCATCGTGAAAGCCCATTGAGATGGGGGTCAGCTCGTGGTTCAGGACCAAGGCCAGGTATCCCGTGAACGGGTGCGGGGCGGTCGGCACAAAGACCAGACTCAGCCGTCCCTGAGGCGAGCACTGCAGTTCCTCGGGGGCCTCTCCCATGAGCAGCCCAATCGCGTACAGGCCGTGGCGGGGAAACGGCAGGAGGACGATCCGGTTTTCGCGCTGGCGGTCCATGAAGGCGAAGATGTTGGTGATGGCCTTGAACGTGGTGTAGATGCTCCGCACCAGCGGGATGCGCAGCAGCGCCGCCTCCGAAGCCTTCACCAGACGCACTCCCAGCAAGTTGGACGCGACCACGCCGGTGGCGAAGATCAAGAGTATGAGAGCCAAAGCGCCGCGGCCGGGGACGGACGAACTGGCGACGGGACCCAGGACGGCTACCAGGGCGCCATCGACCGTGGTGAACAGCGCTTTGAGAACGAGGAACGTGCCCCAGAGCGGGACGACGACGGCGAGGCCCGTCAGAAAGTACCGTTCAAGCTGTTGCGTGATGGACATGCGACTCGCGTGGGGACTCGGTCGTGCGTCGCTGATTACTCGATAATGACGGCTGTTCCGCTCAGAGTGACGAACGCAACAGAGCCCTGCGTGGGGAGCACTTCAAGGCGCGCCCCCACAACGCCGTTGCCACCCCGTTCGAGGGCCTCGGTCTTCAGGTCAGCAAGCGCCAGGTCAACCGCCTTGCGCAGACGCATCCCGATCGGTCCTCCGCTGAGACGCTGCAGGTTCTGCCCTGGAGGGAGCAGCTCATCCGACTCGCCGATCCGGACGGCCACGGTGGCTGTCACGAGCCCTGCATATCCGGTGATGCGCTGGTTTTCAAAGGCGAACTGCGTGGTGACCGGGACCGAGGCCTGATGCGTCTTGGACTGTTGGGGCATAGTCTGGGCTGTGGGCGGCGGCGTGGACAGTGGAGCTGCGGTCGGCCAGGATTCCAGACGGTCGATCTGTTCCAAGTAGTCATCGGGCACCGGGATGGCCGTGCGCGGCGGCACGGCGGCTCTCTCCTTCGATTTAGGCTTGGTGGCTTTCCTCTCGGTCACGCCTCGGCCCAAGTCTCTCGTGCCATAGGTGTTGTCCTGTTTGGGCGCACTGGGGATGCTGGGCTTGCCGGAGGGGCGGACGCTCGGCCTGCTCGGATCGTACCCGCAGTTCATGCACACTTTCTCCGGTAGTACGTCGAGCCCGCAGAGTGGACACATCATCGTCGGCCTCCTTTCCTCACCGGACTCGTTGGGAGTCCGGAAGGGGGCGGATGCCGGGATGGTCCGCCAGGATGTATTTGTCCAGGAAGGCGAGGGTCCTGGCCCAGGCTTCTGCCGCCGCCTCGGCCTTGTAGACGTCCGGTCTCGTGTCGTTGAGGAAGGAGTGGGTGGTGCCCGGATACTTGTGGACCTCGCACGTCACTTTGTTGGCGGTCAGCGCGCTGACCAGGTGGTCCACTTCCTGCTGAGTAACCGACTCGTCTTTCTCCGCCTGGTGATAGAGCACGGGGCAACGCAGGGTCGAGAGCTTCTCGATCGGCACGATCCGGTTCTTCTTCACATAGTCCTGGAAGTTCAGGTATTCGGCGGCGTCGTTCAAATCATGCAGGAGGTCGGCGGTCTTGACGTTGCCCATGAGTTGCGCGGCGAGCTCGGGATCGCCGGTGACCGGCCCTCCGATCCGGCTGTACTGATCTACGGCGAGCGCCACGTAGCCGTACTGGGCCACCCGATAGGCGAGGTCTTGGAAGTGGGAGTTGAGCCCCCACCACTCATGGAGGATGAGCACGGCAGGGTACGGACCTCCCTTTTGGGGCCAGGCCTGGAAGCCCTTGATGAACACGTGCTTGGCGACCTTGGTGGGCGCGTACGGATCAATGGCGACGTCCATGGGGTCAGGCATGCCGGTGCCGCTGGGAATGCGGACCGTGGCCGAGCCGATCTCTTTGCGGTCATACTTGGGTGGGGGGGTATTCATGTGAGGCGCGACTATTTTCTGGTACTGCCTGCGTCAATGTTAATGAACGGGAGGGCGCCGCTTCCACCGATCGCTTGCGGGAACTTCCCGTCCCACTTCTCGATGGCCCGGAGCTGCAAAATGATTGGGCTGATCGTTTCTTTCTGGATCCGCTGGGATTCGGCTTCCGCCTTGGCCTGCACGATCTTCTGCTGGCCTTCGATCTTGACCCGCTCCAGGTCCCGTTGGGCCTTCAGCGCCAACTGCTCGGCCGTCTGCTTGGACTCGATCGCCTCGTTGAACCCTTTCGAGAACTGGAAGTCGGTGATGTTCAGCTCATCGAGCGAGATATACGAGGCCATCAACCGGGCATGGAGCGCGGTCTTGATCTCCTCCTTGACGAACTCGCGCTTGGTGATCAGCTCTTCGGCCGTGAACTTGGCGGTGACGGCCTTGACGATCTCCTGCACGGCCGGATCGATGATGCGCTTTTCGTATTCGAGGCCGATGTCCTGATAGATCTTGTTCACCTTGTCCGGGAATAAATGGAAGTTCAGCACGATCTCGGTAGCAACCGTCTGAAGGTCCTTGGAGGCGGCGGTGGCCCGGCTGTCCGATTTGCGGATCCGGACGTCTATCTTAATAACCCGCTGGACGACCGGAATGATGAAGGAGAAGCCCTCCGGCAGGATCTTCTGCTCGACGCCGTGTAGCTGGTTGAACACCACGCCCCGCTCACCGGCGCCGACGATCACGAAGGGGGAAAACACCCACAGCAGGATGAGGACCACGGCGAGGATGACGAAGGGGCTCATCTTCTTCAAACCGGGCACCTCGCTCAACGGGTCGAATTCTTTGTTCAGAGCCATGGCATCTCCCCAGCCGTCACCGGCTTATTCGCTGCTGCCCAGCATGTCGTCGATCAAGGGCCTGTTCCTGTCATAGCAATTGGGACAGACGTGGTCAAAGACGGCATCGTGATCGGCGGCGAAGTTGCGGGCGTCCACGAGTTTCTCCGAGACGACGGTGTCGTAACACGGATCACAGAGCTGAAACGGCCCGCGCATCAGGCTGATCGTGTGCATCGTCCCCGCGCGTTGCTCCTTGCAGATCAGGCTTCTGCGACGATGTGCGTGTCGGTTTCCTCGACGCCGTCGATGGTATGGATCTTGGAGATGACGACGTCGGACAAGGCTTTCTCGTCGTTCACTTCGATGAAGCTGAAGATGTCAGGCTGACCGAAACAGGGATGCACCTGATGGATCCCCCCGATCGTCTTCAGGGCTTTGACGACGTCCTTGGTCTTTCCCGCTTTGACTTTGATGAGGATGTAGGCTTTGGTTGCCATGGCTGCCTCCTGGGGCTCGTGTGGAAGCGATCTTAACAGATCACCGAAGAATAGGGAAGGAGGCCCCCGGGCTCACTGAAACGGCATGGCGCGCCGTTGGGCTTCATAGATGCGGTGGATGTTTCGCCCTGTGGAGCGGAAACGGTCGTGCGCCTGACGGTAGACCCTCGCCAGAAGGTCGAGATCGGCCGGGCTGACGTTGAATTCCTGAAGCCCGGCCATCACGTCGGGGCGCGCGGTTGGAGGGTGCGTCTCGGCGTAGGTGGTGATCGCCTCCAGCGCGCGGGACGTGAGTCCCTTCCGAGGATCGGGCTCGGCTCCGGGGGCCTCGCTCCGTCGCAGGGCTTCGGCGAACCATTCCCGGGTGGCCGGGTTGGTGCTTTTGGTCAGGGCCGCCTGGGTTTGAATCAGCGCATGGATCAGCGCATTTGCCCCAGGAGAAGACTCAGGCGGCAGCACGTCGGCCTCTTCGAACACCGCGAGCAAGGCCATGATGTGCCCGACGAGCGGGCGGCTGGGCTCCCCGGCGGCGGACGTGACCCAGAGAGCACACGCGACAGCGAGGGCCACCAGTCGTACCATGAGCTAACCCGGGCCAGCTCAGCCTGTCCCCCCTTTTGTTCCTTCCAAGGGCAAAGCGGTTACTTCGAGTCAAGCAGACGCTGTGCAGCCGTGATCGTTCCAGCTTCCAGGGTGACAAGGGTCATTGGCTCCGAAAGCTCTACATTGCACTCTGAAGTCTTAGTGATCTCTGTCCGGATATCCTCAAGGGTATCCCACAAATATTCGAAAGCCTGGAACTGAACGTCCTCTTTGCCGCTCCGAAGGAAGTTCGTTCGCTCTCTATACCATTCCGCACCCCCTTCAGAGTAAAGGAGCAACTTTTTGCAACCTGTCTCTTTTGCCAAACTTGCCAGATATTCCTTAGGACAGTTACAGTTTTCGACAACGTCTAGCCAGTGGTAGGGCCTCTCTGCCATGGTGATGGGTAGTAGATACCAAGACTGAATGCCAAAATCCAGTTCTTGCCTTCTCGTGGCATAAACGACGTCGATAGGGCCATAATCACGGACGAGTTTTTGAATCACCCCTTCTGTCAAGTCAGACTTGCCATTTGAATCTTGGGAACTGTCTGCATGCACTAAGATTCTTTGTCCCCATCGTTCCACGAGATAGCAATTACGCCGAAATTCACTTTCTGCAGTGCCTTCGCCGGTAAAAGGAACAGCTATAACAAATCCCCCGTCTCGTAGCGGATATTTTTCCCAGTGGCCCAGTTCAACGATTGTTTCATGACCAAACAGTTTTAAGAATTCCAGGAAGCGGGGATAGATGGCACAATTTCTATCTTGTTTAGGAACAACAATAGGAACCCCCTCGGGATATTTAAGGATACTTTGTGGATTGATGTGATCCCAATGATGGTGTGTTATGAATATCGCTTCCAAGGGGGGCAGTTGGAAGGCAGATAAAGGCTGGGTTTGGTACTTTGCATCCCACGTGAGAAACCAAGGATCAAACGTAATGAACGAAGAACCACCCCGGACCAGTAAACTCGCGTGGCCAAAATGATAGACAGAAAGGTCTGCACGAGGAGGCATGATTTTATCCCAATCTGGTTTTGTCGCGCTTGGTTGTGAGGTCAGTCCTCCAATTTGTTTCAGTGTTTGTAAGATCCTTTTCAGGGCATGGGGGTTTGGCGTGTTTACTGCAAACTCTATCAGCGCTGATTTCGAAGCACCGTGGTTGAGTTTTTGGAACAACCTTGTCACATAAGGGCAGTATTCATCTGATACGATGAATCTTTCGGAGAGGTAAGCATCATTCCCTTGTAACCTAAAATTGATCTCGGGGTATTGGCAAGCTTCTCTTTGTACAGAAAAGTCGTGCTTAACAAGGAATTGAAATTTTCCTTCGGAATCTCTTTTGGCCACCAGAAATTTTGAGAGCGGCTCTTTCGCGCATTCTTGGATACAGACATCGTGCAACACTTTTAAGATCTCCCTTGGGTTAGGTGCTTTACCTCTGGTGAGGGTATTTTTCAGCATACTGTCAGCTAGTACGGAAAGGTTTTGCAGAAAAGGATACCAGGGCTTCATAAAATCCCTAGTGATAAATACGTCGATGAGTTCTCCATTAGATCGAGGAAGGGGTTCCCCGTTGACACTAAACGTAATCTCCACATTGACAAAGGGACTTAAATATATTGTTGCGCTGGGCGAAGCTTCAGGTAAGACATCGTCAAAGTCGTGCAACCCAAGGCTTGGGGCCACTTCCAAGGAGATGAGATTCTTTGTTAACAAATCCTGAAATTGTTCGGGAGATGTTGATTTACTTCCTTGCAAAAACCCAACGATGGCTTCTAGATTTTCTCTTGAAAGAGAGATGTCTTGCTCCCCTTTTCTAGCATAGAAGGTGATCTCGCTTGGAACCTTCAGTCGGACCTCTTTATTCACTTCTAAGGCTTCCTTTCTAGTTACAGGCACAAATTAATGTTGTGCTTCTCCTTTGTCAAGCGGACAGAAACTGAGCCCCCCATTGTACTTTTTCCGCGTTTGGACTGACTCATCCAGTAATCAACCAGTGCTGTTGATAAGCGTCAAGGTTTTGTATACCATTTCGCGATCGGAGCAGCTCATGAGCCGGATCGCTGAAACTGATCGGGGTGGACATGACCTCCAAGAAAGGAGCTTTCCGTATAGCCATCGGTGTGCCCATCTGCCGGCGCTCCGGGTCCAGTATGCTCAAGCTGAGCCATTTCCCAATATCGTGCTTGATCAGTTCCTCCAACCATGGGCGGCCGAAGGCGCCCTGGCCGAATTCCCGTCCATCGATTCCCCTGATTGGATCCAGTACAAGCACGTGAACGAAAACAAGCTGGGGAAGGCAGACCGCTTCAGCTTCGGCCCGACGCTTGGGGCGGTGATCGACGAGTTGAACTCAGGGCGCTTCCTTCGGTTCCTTTCAGACTTGACCGGCATCGAAAGCCTGCTTGCGGATCCCAGCTTGCAAGGCGGAGGCCTGCACCTCTCCGCCCGCGGCGGGTTCTTGACCGTTCATGCGGATTTCACCGTGCACCCCTACCATCGCACCTGGCGACGTCGGATCAATCTTCTGGTCTATCTGAACAAGCAGTGGGAGGATTCCTATGGCGGGCATCTTGAGCTGTGGGATCGCCAGATGCAGCGCTGCGCCCGACGGATCGCGCCACACTTTAACCGGGCGGTGATTTTCAATACGGAGCCGGACTCGTTTCATGGGCACCCCGACCCGATGACCTGCCCGCCAGGCGTGACCCGCAAATCCCTGGCGCTCTACTACTACACGGAAGAACCCAGACCTTCCCTGGCCCGCTCCACAGAGTATCGGGCGCGTCCTGGCGAGGGGATGAGAAGCCTGTGGATCTACCTGGATAAGATGATGTTGCGACTCTATACCCACCTCAAGTGGCGCTTCGGCTTCAGTGACCGCTTTGCCAGCCGCGTGCTCCGAATTCTGTCCCGATTGAACTTGAAATAGGGCTGCTCCTTCTAAGCCTCTTCGCGTTTCACTTTTCTCCTTTTGCCGTGTCTCACTGGACAGTGCGTCATATGCTGGCGAAGGTCTACAGCGTGGCGGTGAGCGGACTGGACGCCTACTCCGTCGAGGTGGAAGTGGACCTCGCGGCTGGGTTGCCCATGTTCACGGTGGTCGGGCTTCCGGACCTGACGGTGCGCGAAAGTCGCGAGCGAGTCCGTTCGGCGCTGCGCAACAGCGGCTTCAGCTTTCCCCAGCGCAAAATCACCGTCAACCTGGCCCCGGCTGACCTCCGCAAGGAGGGCGCGGCCTTTGATCTGCCCATCGCCGTGGGCATCCTGGCGGCGGAGGGGCTCATCCCGTCGGCGGTCTTGCGGGAGGTCGTGATGGTGGGCGAAGTCTCCCTAGAGGGGGGCATCAAGCCCGTCCACGGCGTGCTCTCCATGGCGCTGGCCTG
>VBOK01000129.1 GCA_005877565.1 Nitrospirota bacterium | reverse complement strand
TGACTCTATGCACGCCGATGCAGGGGGAAGGGTAAAGATGTTCGAGGGGATCGGTTTGTATCTTGCCGGATACAGGAGGAGGAAAATAGGCGAAGCGAAAGGGAGAGTGCGGTCAGCGCGTCACGGCATGCTGGACGGAACGGGGATCCTCCACGCGCTTAGAGGCGTCCAAGATCTCAATGCCGACGATGTTCCCTTCCTTGTCGTAATCCAGGATCACGCCGGGCTTGTCTTCGTCGCTCTCCTCGACCGGCACATTCCGGAGCAGGATGTGGAGCACATCCACTTCGGGGTCATACGTGACTTTCATGATTCCCTCCAGTACTTGGAGATGCGGGTCGTCCGATACGCAGTGACCACGAGCACGTCACCCGCATTCCTGACAACGATAACACGTAAGAGGACCATCTTGCCATCTCCTGGGTCAAATTGCGACTGGTAGACCGTCCTGCCTTTTCTATCGGGGACGACCTGCTGCGGGTGATTCAGCACGGACTCCAGTTGCGTCAGCGAAATCCCGCGTCGCTCCAATTCCTGCCGCGCATGTTGTGACAACCTGTATCGCATCGCACCAGTCTTCCTGGTGCATGAGACACACGCCGGAGGTGCTTCGTATAGCAGCCCTTTTGAATTGTCACGGACAGCGGAGGGTTATGCGCCGGCGCGCGAATCTAAAAAGATACAGGGGGTGGTTAGTAGCGGTCAGGCGCGGCGTCGCGCCGATCGGCGGCGCGTTGTGCCTATGCCAAGTTGTGTCTTGACTGTTCCAAGGGAAAGGCCTTGGGATTGGCGAGCTCGCGCGTCCAACAGCCGCATGAGAGCCTTGTTGCCGCGCGCTAATTCGATTTCCCGGTCGAAATCATCGAGCCCAGCCAAGAGAAATTCCTTCCCGTCGGCGGACCGGAGAATCACGTTCTCCCGCCTTGCGCGTTTCAACAGGACGTTAATCACGCGGGATCGCTTGGATACCGGAATGGTTTTCACAGATGGTACTCTTCTCCGTGAATGAAGAGGCGACCGCCTCGTTTGTGTCCAACCGCCTCGATCCTCACCAGATGAGCCGACTCCTCAATATCGTAGAAAACGCGGAATCTGTCAACCCGTATGACCCACTCCGCCGTCTGGTTGGGGCGAAGTCGCTTCCGGTTTCGGGTCTCACGATTCGGTTCGTGGGAGAGCTGTTCTTCAATCGCCTCGATAATCCTCGTCCGCTCACCCTTCCTGAACAGCCGGAGATCTTCAAGCGCCTCCGGCGTGAAAACGATGTCAAACCGCATTGTCTACACGCCTCCCGCTACAGATGAATAGGCGCATATCTGTTGAGACACCGGCTGGCGGTGATTCGTATAGCCCTCCCATTCTGAATTGTCACGGACAGCAGGGGTGACTTGGGCGCTTCGGAAATTCCGGAGGATCCACGAGACACCCCCCACCCGTACCCTCCCCCTCAAGGGGGGAGGGATAAAGGTGGCTCTCCCTCAAGGGGCGAGGGCTAGGCGAGATCCTTCGCTGTGCTCAGGATGACTGTGGTCAGTCTAGGGCGAGCGTCAAGCACTTCGCCGCCCCGCCGGATTTGATGAATTCAGACAGCCCCACTGCGTGCGTCGCATACCCGAGTTTCTCCAACCTCTCCATCGTGCTAGGGTTGCCCTCCGGGATGACGACGTGCTTCCCGATACAGACCTCATTGCAGGCGAAGCGAACCGCCTCCTCCTCCGGAACAGCGATCCTTTTCGCTGCGGGGATGCGATCCATGATGGCGGCTTGCCCGTAGCGGTCGAACGCGCCCGGATACCAGACCACCTCGCCTCCGGACAGCATGCAAAAGCACGTGTCCAGGTGATAGAACCGCGGGTCCACGAGCTCCAACGGCAGGATCTCTCGCCCCAGGAACTCTCCCACGTAGCGGTACGCGCGGATGTCGCTCCGCTGGAGATAGCCTCCGAACCACACGTCTCGGACCCCTAACATATCGCCTGCGCCCTCAAAGTAGAGACCAGTCGGCAGCCGCTTAACCTGATAACCATGCTCTTGGAACCACCGCTCGAACGGCGCTTCCTCGGGCCGCCGCTCCGGATAGCGAAACTGACTGAGGACCACCGTGCGACCCGCCAAGATCCCGGCGTTGGCGGTAAAGACCATGTCCGGCAGGCCCGCGACCGGCTCGATCCGTTCGAGCGTCGCGCCGCAGTTCTTCTCCAGCACAGCCATCATGGCAGTCCACTGCACGCGCGCCACCGTGAGATCGGCCCCCTTCTTGACGTCCATCCAGGGATTGATCTCGTAGGCGATCTGATAATGGTCCGGCGGACACACCAGTAAGCGGCTCATTCCTTCCACCCCAATTGGCGCGCCAGTTCCCGGAGGAACGACGCGGCGTCCATCACCAGGCCGATGGCCTGCAAGCTCCCGCGGTCGGCCAGCTTGGTGGGCACCGCCGGGTTCACATCCACGCAGACCGTCGGCACCGATGCGGGCAACAAGTTACCGGTCGCGACGGCGTGCAACGTCGAGGCCACCAGCAGGGCCAGCTCGACACCGGGCAGCGCGGCACGCATCGCGGCTTGCGCCTGCACCGAATCCGTGATCACGCCGGGCAATGGTCCGTCGTCCCGGATCGTGCCGGCCATCACGATCTTCACCCCGCGCCGCACACAGGCGGCCATGATTCCGGTCGTGATGACCCCCTGACGCACCGCTTCCTCGATGCTCCCGATGGCCCGGATGCGATTGATCGTCCGCAGATGGTGCTCGTGGCCGTGGTGGGCCAGAGACCCGCCTTCAAGGTGGAGCCCCAGTGACGTACCGTAGAGGTGGGCTTCCATATCGTGTGCGGCCAGCGCGTTGCCGCAGAAGAGCACGTGGATGTAGCCCGCTTCGATCAGCCAGGCCAGTGGCTCGCGGCCTCCGCCATGGATGATGGCGGGACCGCCGGCCAGGAGAATCTTGGCCTCGCTTTTTCGTAACGCCTGCATGCGACGCGCGATGCCGGCGATGAGGTAACCGTGGGGCCGCTCGGAGGAGACCTGAGCGCCCATGAACCCAAACACGTCGAGGTGCGCCGGCCGTTCCAGCGGGGTCACTCGGACCCCTTCGTGCCCGACTATGATCCGATCCCCCTTGCGGACGTCGGCCATCGGCACCGTATGCGGGACAAGGTCATTCCGATCGAGCCGTATGCCGAGATCCATCTCGATCCCCTCCACCGGCACCCACTTGCCGTGCACGCGCACCTCGGTCGGCAGGTGGGTCGTCACGTAGAAGTCGTCCGGAAACACACCGTCCGCCAGGGCCTCCTGCCATTGGCAGTCCGCTTCCTTCTCGACCGCCGCGCCGTGCGCCTGGACCGCCGCGATGATCTCCGCCAGCCGCTCGGGGGAGTCGGCATGGACGATGATGCGCGCGTCGGAGGGTTCCTCACGGGTTTTTCCGATCCTGATGGAGGAAAGTTTCCGTCAGCGGCTTGATCAACGGCAGCTCCGCCACGAGGTCACGGTGCGAGATCGGCTCCACGCTGCGCATCTCCCGGAACGTTCCGAGCAGGCTCAGGGAGACAACGAGCCGGCAGACCCCGGAGATGAAAAAGACGAATGGCAGATTGGAGGCCAGGCCCAGGTGCCACCCGAGCAGATCGAGCTGCGAGGGCAGGATGGCCGCGAGCCAGCTCCCAAGCATTGCGCCGAGGAACCAGCCCAGGGCATTCACGGCATTCCACACAGCGACGCCTTTCGCCCGATCTTCTGGGCGGACGGCGTCAAACACATAGTTCTGTAGCCCCAGCGACAGTCCCGCCCAGATCACCCCGCCGACGAAGTTGACTGCAATCAGGTAATAAAAGTCCGTGCTGATGACGTACAGCATCGGGAGAAATGGCACCAGGAGCCCTGTCGCCACCAGAACTTTTTTGTTCCCATAGCGATCTCCGAGCCGACCCCAAGGTTTCAGAGTGACAAATTGGCCCAGGATACCGGCGGCCAACCACGCCGTGTATTGCAGGTAGGTGAAATGGAGATCGTTGAGTAGATACACCACGAAATACGGGCCGGCGATCAGCACGCTGACGTGCATGAGCCCGGAAAAGACCAGAAACCGCTGGAAGTTCGATCCGCCCTCACGCCTTAGGAACTCTAGCAAGCGGAACTCGGCTTCGCGGGTCACGGACTCGGTTGACTCGTCGATACGGGCGAGATAGCTCGTGGAGATGCCGCGGGCGGCCGCCGCCAGCAAGAAGACGATCGCAAAGCCGGCCCACGGCGTCTCCCACTCTTCGGCCGCATGGAGCAGCAGACCGGCCCCGCACAATGCGCAAAAGTTGGTCATGGTCATGACCCTAGCCCGGTGACCGAAATACGCCCCTCGCTGATTGGGATCAACGAGGTCCGTGATCAAGCTGTTCCACGCTGGGATGGCCAAGTGCCCCATCGCAACGTAGGCCACCGCGCAGGCGATCAACAGCCACGGGGCGTTTTCCAGAAACACGAGCGGCAGCACGAGCAGAGGGAGCCAGATCACTGCCTGGCCTGCCGCTCCGACCAGGATGATGGCCTTGCGATGGTGCAACCGGTTCAGGACCTTGACGGAGAGTAGTTGGACCCACGTGCCGACGACCTGGGGAATGGCCGAGAGGAGGCCAATCTGGAAGGCGGAGGCGTGGAGCAGCAGCGCAAAGGCGGACAGGTAGTTTTCCCCACCGCCCACCATAACTGCCTGGAAGGCGCCATCACGAATGCCGTAGCGTCGACTCCGCTCGCCGAGATCCGCTCCGGGGGATGCAGAGATCAATGGGAGGTACTAACTTGAATGGGATTCAAAAAAGGCAGGGACACCCACTGTAGGTGTCCCTGCCCATTTATCGTTCGTGGAAGGTTTCGAGAGGATTGACTACCAGCGTCTCCCTGCGCCGCGATCAGCACCCCCACCTCCGCCACCGCCGGGGCGCTTCTCCTGGGGTCTGGCCTCGTTCACGGTGATCGTCCGGCCGTTCATCTGAGTCCCGTTCAGCGCGGTAATCGCCTTCTGGGCCTCCTCCGCCGTGGCCATCTCGACGAACCCGAACCCGCGTGACTGGCCGGTGTACCGGTCCGTGATGATCTTGGCCGACGTCACCGACCCTTGCTGTGAGAACAGCTCCTGAAGCTGTTGCTCGGTGGTCGAATAGGGCAGGCCGCCCACATACAACTTTGTACCCATCGGGTATCTCCTTTACTGATGCGACGCTGTCTTGGGAGTAAGGAACGAAGGGGGCAAGAGGAGCACCGAAGGCGCACAGACGCCGGCGTCTTTCCGGGCAGGCTTTCCGATCAGATCCCTACTGCAAGGCACAATCGCGCTGGGGTCTTTCCTCTCTCGGCTCTTCATCGCTAGACCCCTTCAGCGATGAATCGCGACCCTACGCTAGCACAAGCCCAAAGGCAGATGCAAGTACCTCCTGAGGCATCCCTTCAGGGCGCCCCTTTCCGCTTCTGGTGCGCGTCATGCAGGCCGCCGGCAGCCGTTTCCTCCACCCCGACCTTGTGGCGGAAGACCAGTTCCCCGCCGTACCACCCTTGCAGGCCTAACAGACCCGCACCGACCAGGCTCAGGATGAACGGGAGGATCGAATCCCCCCCAGCGAGCGGATCCCCCCAGTTGTGCAAGGCGAAGTTGATGGCGTAGAGCAGCACGAGCCCGAGACCGATCACCAGGTGCGTCGTGGCGGCGTTCCAGGCCGGGGGCACTTCCTTTTTGATGGCGAAGAAATCGGGCAGGCCCGTCAATACCGCCCCCAGGTTGCCCAGCAACCCCAAGGCGATACACCAGAACGCCATGCGGAACCAGAACGCGTCGTGTGCCAAGACGTAGACTGCGTCAGCGACGAAGGCTCCCGTGTAGAGACCGATCGGGACGCCCACGGTCATGACATGAATGGGATGGCCGGCGATCTGGAAATGGCTTTTCATGAAGACTCCTCCTCACTGGTTGGATTCATCAACCTCCGGCACCGGCCGGGGCGCTTGCTCGAGGGATTCAAGTTTCGGGATGTCTTTTTCCGACCCGACGCCGAGGTCCTTGAATCGGCGAGCCGACGGCAGCACGCGCGCTTCCAGCGACCCAACCGCCTTGTTGTAGGCAGTCACACCCTTGTTCAGGGCTGCTCCCACTTCCGCCAGATGCTCCGCCAGTACCGCCATGCGTTCAAACAGATCCTTGCCGAGCGCGCTGATGACCTGAGCATTCTCCGCCAGTTGCTCTTGCCGCCATCCATAGGCCACGGCCCGCAGCAACGCGATCAACGTCGTGGGCGTGGCGATCACGACTTTCTTCGCGAACCCCTCCTCGATGATGGTGCGATCATATTCCAGCGCCGCCCCCAGAAACTGCTCCCCCGGCAGGAACAAGACGACGAACTCGGGAGCCTGCTCGAATTGACTCCAGTACGCTTTGGCGCTCAATTGGTCCATTCGCGCGCGAACCTGCGTCGCGTGTTGCCGGAGCCGTTCACGCCGCACTTCATCGTCTTGAGCCTCCACGGCCTCCAAGTACGCAGCCAGTACCGTTTTGGCATCCACGACAATCTG
>VBOK01000047.1 GCA_005877565.1 Nitrospirota bacterium | reverse complement strand
GGTGCCGAGCCCCAGAGCCATGGGGGTCAGCCCGGCCACAGTCGCCAGCGAGGTCATGAGGATCGGCCGCAGCCTCGTGCGCGATGCCTTGACGACTGCTTCATGCAACTCGATCCCCCGACGCCGGAGGACGTTCGTGTAGTCCACCAGGAGCACGCCGTTCGACACCACGATCCCCAGCAACATGATGACGCCCATGAAGGACGTGATCGACAGAGTGGTGCCGGTCAGGAACAACATCACAATCACCCCGGGGAACCCCATCGGGATCGAGAACATGATGATGAACGGGTCCACGAGGGATTTGAACTGGGCAGCCATGACCATGTAAACGAGCAGCAGCGCCAGGGGCAAGGCCAGAAAAATTAAATTCTCAAAGGCCTCCTGTTGCTGCTGGATCTGCCCGGCGAGCCGGATGCTGAAGCCTTCGGGCAGCCGCAAGCCGGCGAACTTTGCGCCCAATTCCTCCGCGATGGAGCCGAGGTCCCGGTCCACCGGATTGGCCGTGATGTGCACCACCCGCTGGAAGTACTTGCGGTCGATCTTCACCGGGCCCGAGTTGAGCTTGAGGCTCGCGACGTTCTTCAGCAAAACCGGACTCCCTGACGGCGTCGTGAGGAGGACCCGCTCCAGGTCGTCCAAGTTGTTACGGTACGGCTCGGCCAGCCAGGCGCTGATGTAGTACTCGTTCCCGTTCGACGGGTCGGTGTAGATGATCGGATCGGTCTGGCCGTTCCCGTTGAGCGAGTACAGCACCGCGTTGGCCACGTCCGTCTCGCTGATACCGAGCAGCGCGGCCTTTTCCCGGTCCACCGCGACGTTGACTTCCGGATAGTTCTCCTCCCGGCTGATCTGGATGTCGGCCAGGCCCTTGGTCTTGTGCATGATGTCGTCCACCTCGCGGATGACCTGGCGGGCCTTTTCCATATCGTACCCGTAGATCTCGACGTCCACCGACGCCTGCGAGCCGAAGCTGACGACCCGTTTGACGATCCCGCCGGGGTCGAAGATCAGCAGCACGCCGGGAAACAGCTTGACCACCTTGGGCCGGACCTCGTTCATGATCTGGACCTGATTGCGCTTCCGCTTGTCCGGTGGAAACAGATAGACCTGCACAATCGCCGTGTGCGGCCCCGTGTTGGGGTTGAACAGCGAGGACCGGCCCTGGGCCAGCACGCCGATGCTGGAGACGACGGTGTCCAGCTCGCTCGGCAGAATCGCCTCGCGAAGGACGCGCTCGATCTCCGCCACCTGCTGCTCGGTCTTTTCCACCCGCTGGCCAACCGGCGCGCGCACGATGACCCTGAACTGGCTTTCGTCCGTGACGGGGATGAACTCGCTCCCGATCAAGGGCACCAGGACCAACGATCCGGCGAAGACGAGGACGACCGTGACGATCAGCGTCCGGCGATGAGTCAGCGCCCAGGCCAGCAGCTCCTGGTAGCCGGCGTCCAACCGCTCGTACTTGGCGCGGCTCCACTCCATGAACCGGGCTAGCCAGCCCGGCAGGGACCGGGTCGCCTCGTGTTCCGGCTTCACGAACTTGTAGCAGAGCGCCGGGGTCACGGTCCGGGACACGAAGAAGGAGGTGAACAGGGCGATCGTAATCGTGAAGACCAGCGGGATGAACAGAAGCTTGGCGATGCCGACCAGGAAAAAAATCGGAAGGAACACGATGACGGTCGTCACGGTCGAGGCGAAGATCGGCATCGCCACCTCGCGGGCCGCCTCCAGGACCGCCTCCCACCGCGACTGCCCGATGTTCAAGTGACGTTGGATGTTCTCCAGCTCCACGATCGAGTCGTCCACCAGCCGTCCGATGCCCAGCGCCAGCCCCCCCATCGTCATGATGTTCAAGGTCTGGCCGGTGAAGTAGAGCGTGATGAAGGTCACCAGCACGGAGAGCGGGATGGCCACCGAAATGATGAGCGTGCTGGTGACGTTGCGCAGGAATATCAGAATGACGGCGGCCGCCAGGACCGACCCTTCGATGGCCTGATCAATGAGGTTCTTGATGGACTGCCGAATGTACACCGACTGATCGAAAGAGATCCCCAGCTTCACGCCCGGCGGGATGCCGATCATCCTCGGCAGCGCCCGGCGGAGCGCGTCCACCACTTCGACCGTGTTGGCGGTCGGCTGCTTGTTCACGCGTAGATACACCGACCGCTGGCCGTCGGTGTGCACGATATTCGTCTGGATGTCCGAGGAGTCGGTCACAGTGCCCAGGTCCCTCACCCGCACCGGCGTCCCGTCCGGCGTCGCCTTCACGATCACATTGTTGATCGGCTCGACCGTCCTAAACTGGTTGTTCGTGAACACGTTGTAATCCAGGTTGCCGGCCTTGAGGTCGCCGGACGGGAGGATCAGGTTCGACGCTTTGACGGCTTTGACGACGTCCAGGATCGAGAGCCCCCGCCCCTGCAGCAGCGTCGGGTCCAGGTTGATGTTGATCTGGCGGACCTTGCCACCTTCGACCGTCGCCGCGGCGACGTTGGGCAACTGCTCGACCTGGGGGGCGATCGTGTTGAAGGCCAGGTCATAGAGCCCCCGCTCGTCCAGATTGCCGCCGGAGACGGTCACGAAGGCGGCCGGAATGTTCGACACGTCAAACTTGACGATGAAGGGCTGGAGGATGCCGGGCGGGAGGTTGTTGAGGATTTGCGTGACGCGCTGCATCACCTCCATCTGGCCCACGTTGATGTCGGCGCCCCAGTTGAACCACACCTGGACCGCGCCGATGCCCTGCTTGGAGAACGACTCGACGTGCTCCACATTCGACGCGGAGCTGACTGCTTTCTCGATGGGATAGACGACGCTCTGCTCAATGTCGATGGGCGGCGCGCCCTTGTAGATGACCCCGACGAAGGCGACCGGCACCTGGATGTTGGGGAAGAGGTCCCGCGGCAGGCGGTTCAGGGACGTGGCGCCCAACACCACCATCGCGAGCGAGAGCATCAGGATGCCGATGCGGTTCCGGAGCGCGAGAAGGGTCAGCCACATACAATTAGAAGGCTCTGCAAGCGGGTGGCATCGAGCGGGACCAGGGCGGAGCGGAAGACGGCACACCCGAGTCCGCGGGGCTGCGACGGGGAAGCCGTCTGAGCACGTCCGGGTGGCTCGATGACAGGACCCGCTGTGTCAATCATTGTGACGCTGGCTTCGCCGGTAAATCCATCGGCGTGGGAGCAACCTTGACGCCGTCCGTCACCAGGTCCTTGCCGGAGACGATGACCGGGTCGGTCCCGGACAGCCCCTTGACGATCTCGATCAACCCGTTGTTCTGGATGCCCAGCTCGACCGGCGCTTTCCGGGCCTTGCCGTCCTGGACGGTGTAGACGTACTGGTCGGTCTCCAAGCGAGTGACCGCGTCAACCGGGATCTGCAGCGCATTCTCGTGCCGGCCGACGAGTAGTTCCACTCGCGCGAACATGCCGCCCTTGAGGGCACGATCCGGATTCGGGATGTCCACTTCAACCTTCATGGTCCGCGTCGTCCGGTCCAGGGCATGGACGACGCGCGTGACTTTGCCGGTGAAGAGCCGGCTCGGATAGGCGTCCGCGCGGAGCTCGGCGGGTTGGCCGATCTTCACGAGCGGCACGTCCTTCTCGACCACATCCACCAGCACGCGCACGGTCGCGATGTCATCGAGGACCAGGATCCCACGCGACATGGTCGAGGTGCTGGGGGTCGAACCTGAGACGAAGGCACCCGCGTCCAGATTCCGAGCGGAGATGGACCCCCCAAACGGCGCCCGGATGTACGAGTAGGTCAGGCTCGTCTCGGCCTGCTGCAGCGCCACCTCCATCTGGTGCACCTGGGCCCGCAAGGAGTCGACCTGCGCGACAGCCACGTCAAAGGCCGCCTGGGCGTTGTCCAAATCCTGTTGCGAGACGTATTGGTCCTTGATCAGGGACCGCATCCGGTCCAGGTTCAGTTTCGCGTTACGGATGGTCGCCTCCTGACTCACCACGTTCGCGCGGGCGGCTTCCAAGTTGGCTTTGGCGCGGTTCACGGCGTGCACGTAATCGGTATGATCCACCTCGATGAGCAATTGATCCGCCTTCACGTAGTCGCCCTTGTCCACAAACATCTTGGCGATGTACCCGTCCACCCGCGAGAAGATGTTGACCTGCTGGTAGGGCTGGATGTCCGCGGTGTAGAACAGTCGCACGTCGAGGTCCTTCCGGACCGGCATCACCGTGCCCACCGAGATCACGCGCTCTTTGCGCGGGTCTTTCTTGGCGCCGCTGCTGACGAGGCGAAAAGCCACGAGCGCGACCAGCGTCAAGACAAGGATGCCGACGAACGTGAGGAAGGGATAGCGCTTGAAGCGGCTCATTTCCGTAGACCCTCGAGGAAGACATCCACATAGCCGGCCACGGCTTCCTCCGGCGAGCAATGGGCGGGAACGCCAAAGATGTCGTGCAGCAGCCGGTGATAGACGATCATGCCGATGAAAGACTGGGCGGCGAGCAGCGGGTCCACTTTCCGGAACACGCCGTCTCGCGTACGGCGCGCGATGTAGCCAGCCAGGAATTCATAAAACACCCGGTGTCGGTTCCGGAAAAACATGTCCGACAGTTCATGCCCTTCCAGCGCGCTGAAGAGCAGCAGCCGCAATAAGCTGGGGTCGGACCCGCGGTGAATGCGGAAGCCGGCGATCAATGTGAAGACCCTCACGTCGTCCCGCTTGTCCGCGGCTTCCTCGATGGACGCCATGAGCTGGGAGAGTTGGCTCTTCGCGGCAATGATCGCGGCATAGAGCGCCCGCTTGGTGGGAAAGTACTTGAACAGGAGCGCCTCGCTGATGCCGGCGGTCCTCGCGATCTCCCGCGTCGTCGTGCCGTTGAAGCCCTTCTGAGCGAACAGGGACGACGCGACAGCGATGATGCTCGCCTGCCGTTCCCGGCCGGTCGCCTTGTGCGTTCTGGATTTCTGGCTGACGCTCATCACGTACCTGCTATAGTAAGTGAGTGGTCACTCACAGAATAGCAGGTGTGCCACGTGCTGTCTAGCCTGAAAGGCGACAGCCCCTCGAGGGGCTGGGCGCACCAGTCTGTACTGCCCCACTGCCCACTAACTTAGCTATCCGTCCAAATTCTAAGTGGGGCACAACAAACGAACCTGTTGACAAATACACCGCTTCCCTACCTACAATAGCATTTTACGGCATTCTCTCGCACCGAATGGTATTCCCCAAATGGGAAGGGCCGAATAATCGTTTAACAACCCATTAACAACCGTATGGCCGATGGGAAGGAGGAGAAATGCGATGGGATCGGTAACCAGACGTCAGTTCCTCCAATTCAGCGCAGTCAGTGCAGCCGGACTCGGCGCATCGAGCCTTGGGGTATTGGGATTCTCGCCTAACCAAGTGCTCGCCGAGGTACGACAGTACAAGCTCGAGCGCACCACCGAGACACGCAACACCTGCCCGTACTGCTCGGTCGCCTGCGGTCTCCTGATGTACAGCCTCGGCGACAAGGCCAAGAATGCTCCGGCCGAGATCATTCACATCGAGGGCGATCCGGATCATCCGGTGAATCGCGGCACGCTCTGTCCCAAGGGCGCGGGCCTGCTCGATTTCGTGCACAGCCCCAACCGGCTCAAGTACCCGGAGTACCGCGCGCCCGGATCGGACAAGTTCGTGCGCATCTCATGGGACGAGGCCTTCGACCGTATCGCGCGTCTCATGAAGGACGATCGCGACAAGAATTTTATCGCGAAGAACGCGGACGGTGCCACGGTCAACCGCTGGCTCAGCACAGGCTTTCTTGCAGCCTCGGCCTCGAGCAACGAGACCGGCTATCTCACGCACAAGGTCGTCCGCAATCTGGGGATCCTGGCATTCGACAATCAAGCGCGTTTTTGACACGGCCCCACGGTGGCCAGTCTGGCCCCGACGTTCGGCCGTGGCGCGATGACCAATCACTGGGTTGACATCAAAAATGCCAACCTGATTCTGATCATGGGCGGCAACGCCGCCGAGGCTCACCCGTGCGGCTTCAAGTGGGTGACGGAGGCGAAGGCCCATAACAAGGCCAAGCTGATCGTGGCCGATCCGCGCTTCACGCGCTCGGCAGCGGTGGCCGACTATTATGTCCCCGTGCGCGCCGGCACCGACATCGCGTTCCTGGGCGGCGTGATCAATTACCTCCTCACGCACGACAAGATCCAGCACGAGTACGTGAAGGCGTACACCGACGTGAGTTTCATCGTGCGCGCCGACTACACGTTCAAGGACGGTGTGTTCTCCGGGTACAACGAGGCCAAGCGCAGTTATGACAAGAGCACCTGGATGTACGAGCTGGGCGCGGATGGCTATGTCAAGACCGACCCAACGCTCAAGAACCCACGCTGCGTGTTCAATCTGATGAAAGCGCACTACTCGCGCTACACGCCTGAGCTCGTGAGCAGCATCACCGGCACGCCCAAGGAGCAATTCCTCAAGGTGTGCGAGATGATGGCCGAGACCGCGGCGCCGGACCGCACCATGACGATCATGTACGCGCTCGGCTGGACGCAGCACTCCGTGGGATCGCAGATGATCCGCACCGCGGCCATGGTGCAGTTGCTGCTCGGCAACATCGGCATGGTCGGCGGCGGCATGAACGCCTTGCGCGGGCATTCCAACATCCAGGGCCTGACCGACCTCGGGCTGATGTCCGAACTGCTGACCGGTTACCTGACGCTGCCGGATGAGAAGGAGACCGACTACAAGGCCTATATCGAGAAACGCGTGCAAAAGCCGTTACGCCCGGGCCAGATGTCGTACTGGCAGAACTACCACAAGTTCCACGTGAGCTTGATGAAGGCCTGGTACGGTAATGCCGCGCACAAGGACAACAATTGGGCCTACGACTACCTGCCGAAGCTCGACAAGATGCATGACATGCTGCAGGTGTTCGAAGACATGCATCAGGGCAAAATCAACGGGTATTTCTGCCAGGGCTTCAACCCGCTAGCCGCAACCCCGTGCAAGGTCAAAGTTGGTCGGGCATTGGCAAAGCTCAAATATCTGGTGACGATCGATCCGCTGGCGACCGAAACCGCGGCCTTCTGGCAGAACCACGGCGAGTACAACGACGTGGATCCGGCCAAGATCCAGACCGAGGTGTTCCGCTTGCCGTCCACCTGCTTCGCGGAGGAAAACGGCGCGTTGGTGAACAGCGGCCGCTGGCTGCAGTGGCACTGGAAGGCCGCCGATCCACCGGGCGAGGCCAAGTCGGACCTCGAGATCATGGCCGGCATTTTCCTAAAGCTGCGCGCGCTCTACCAGAAGGAGGGCGGCGCGTTTCCGGGCCCCATCCTGAATCTCACCTGGAAGTACGCGATCCCGTCGGCGCCTTCGCCGGAGGAGGTCGCGCGCGAGATCAACGGAAAAGCGCTCGAGGACCTCGTGGATCCCAAGGACAAGACGAAGGTGGTGCGCAAGGCCGGCGAGCAGTTGGACGGGTTCGGGCAACTCACGGACGACGGCAAGACTTCCTGCGGCTGCTGGATCTATACGGGCTGCTGGACGGAGAAGGGCAATATGATGGCGCGGCGCGACAATTCCGACCCGAGCGGGTTGGGCAACACCACCGGCTGGGCCTTCTCATGGCCTGCCAATCGCCGCATCCAATACAACCGCGCCTCGTGCGATCCCTCCGGCAAGCCGTGGGACCCGAACCGCAAGCTGATCGAGTGGAACGGGACCCAATGGGTCGGCGCGGACGTCCCAGACATCAAGCTGGATGCAGCGCCCGCTGACGGCATGAACCCGTTCATCATGAACTCGGAGGGTGTGGCCCGCTTCTTCACCGTGAACAAGATGGGGGACGGGCCGTTCCCCGAGCACTATGAGCCGTTCGAATCTCCACTCGACGTGAACCCCTTGCATCCCAAGAACCCGAAGGCCAAGAACAGTCCGGCGGCGCGGGTGTTCAAGGACGACCTCGACCAGTTCGGTGACGCCCAGGAGTTCCCGTACGTGGCGACCACCTACCGGCTCACCGAGCATTTCCACTTCTGGACCAAACACACGAGGCTCTCCGCCATCTTGCAGCCGGAACAGTTCGTGGAGATCGGCGAGGACCTCGCCAAAATGAAGAACATCAAGAGTGGCGACCGTGTGCGGGTGCGATCGATCCGCGGCTTCATCAAGGCGGTAGCGGTCGTGACCAAGCGCATCCGGACATTAGATGTCTACGGGAAGAAGGTCTACACCGTCGGCATCCCAATCCACTGGGGCTTCCAGGGAGTGGCGAAGAACGGCTTCATTGCCAACACGCTGACGCCGTTTGTGGGAGATGCAAACACCCAGACGCCGGAATTCAAGGCGTTCCTCGTCACCATTGACAAGCTATAGGGAGGCGGATATGGCACTGCAATCACTCGACATCACGCGCCGTTCGGCCACTACCACGCCGTCGCCGGGGGTGCGCGAGACGCAGAAGGTCGCAAAGCTCATAGACATCTCCAAGTGCATCGGCTGCAAGGCCTGCCAGGTGGCATGCATGGAGTGGAACGACCTGCGCGATGAGATCGGCACCAATCACGGTGTCTACGACAACCCGCTCGACCTCACCGACAAGTCCTGGACCGTCATGCGTTTCTCCGAAGTGGAGGTGGAGAAGGGCAAGCTCGAATGGCTGATCCGTAAGGACGGCTGCATGCACTGCGCCGATCCCGGCTGTCTCAAGGCGTGCCCCGCGCCGGGCGCGATCGTGCAGTACAGCAATGGCATCGTGGACTTCCACGAGGAGAACTGCATCGGCTGCGGTTACTGTATTACCGGTTGCCCGTTCAATATCCCCCGAATCTCCAAGAAGGACAGCAAGGCGTATAAATGCACGCTGTGCTCCGACCGGGTGTCGGTAGGAATGGAACCGGCCTGCGTCAAGACCTGCCCCACCGGAGCGCTCGTGTTCGGCTCCAAGGAGGACATGATTCAGCACGCCGAGGAGCGCATCGTGGATCTGAAGTCGCGCGGATACAAGAACGCCGGGCTGTACGATCCGCCGGGGGTGGGCGGCACGCACGTGATGTACGTGTTGCAGCACGCCGACCAGCCGCAGATCTACAACGATCTGCCCAAGGATCCGCAGATCAGCCTTCTGGTGGAGCTGTGGAAAGGCATCCTCAAGCCGATCATGTCGCTGGGTCTCGGCCTGGCTGCGCTCACGGGCTTTTTGCACTACGTAACCGTGGGACCGAAGGAGACGGAAGACGATTAGAACGAGAACCGGCGCGGACGCTAACGCGCCGCCGAAGGAGGCTCCATGAAGGACGATGATCTGATCGAACGTTACAAACCGGCGGACCGCGCCAACCACTGGCTGACCGCGATTACCATGATCCTGCTCACGCTGTCGGGCCTGGCGCTGTTCCACCCGGCGTTTTTCTGGCTCACCAATCTGTTCGGTGGGGGCCCGTGGACGCGCATTCTGCACCCGTACATCGGCGTAGTGATGGCGGTCTCGTTCTGGTTTCTGGCACATAGATTCTTCGCGGACAACCTGATGACCGCAGCCGACTGGCAATGGATGCGCCAGCTGCGCGATGTGATCACCAATCACGATGAGAGATTGCCCGAAGTGGGGCGCTTCAACGCGGGCCAGAAATTGCTGTTCTGGGTCATGATCGCGACGCTCTTGCTGCTCCTACTGAGCGGCATCGTCATATGGCAGCCGTGGTTCGCGCCGTGGTTCTCGATCGGCCTCAACCGCGTGGCGGTGGTCATCCATGCGGCGGCCGCATTCGTCCTGATCATGGGGGTCATTGTCCACATCTATGCTGCCTTCTGGGTGAGGGGGACGATCCGCGGCATGACGCGTGGCGTGGTGCCACGCGCTTGGGCGAAGCATCA
>VBOK01000128.1 GCA_005877565.1 Nitrospirota bacterium | reverse complement strand
GATCCTATGGGTGAAGGAACGGACACCGTCGGCACTGCTAGACGCTCTGGCCAAAGGTCGGATGTATACCTTGCTGAGGTCCAAGGAATACGGATTCATTTTGAAAGATTTTACGCTCATCTCCGAGGAGACCGGCGAACCGGCTATATCGGGGCAGACTTTACGGGCCCCTGCATCGTCACCTATCCTGGTTCGCCTTGCCGTCTCCAGCGACGATGGCCGTTTACGCCCGACTCCTGTCCTGGTCATACGGTCCGGCCGGCTCATGAAAACGGGCACGGAAACGGTGCCCTTCACGGTGACGCTCCAAGACGCAGCACCGGCGGCTGGCGAGACGTCCTACTATCGGTTGATGATCGGGACGGGTGACCATAGAATCGTCAGCAATCCGATTTTCATCCGCGGTGAGTGACCTTTTGGTGTGAAGGACAGACCGGTGCGCGTCGCGATTCATCAGCCCCAGTATTTGCCCTGGTTGGGCTATCTTGATAAACTGGATCGCACGGATGTCTTTGTGCTCCTGGACACCGTTCAGTTCAAGAAGAACGAATGGCAGAATCGCAACCGCATCAGGACAGCGCAGGGCTGGCAGTATCTGACCGTGCCGGTCCTCCACGAGTTTCCCCAGCGCCTGGACCAGGTCAGGATCAACGACCAGTCCGACTGGCGTCGCAAGCACCAGACTGCGTTGGAGACCCATTATCGAAAGGCACCACATTATGACCGGTATGCGCCGGCGTTTCGTGCCCTCTACAGCCGAGATTGGGGGCGCTTGGCTCCGCTCAACATCGAGGTCATCCGCATGTTGACCGAGGCGTTTGGGATTACGACGAGGCTTGTCGAGGCCAGCCGATTCACAGCCCGGGACGACCAGACGGGTCGATTGGTGGATCTGTGCAAGGCGCTCGGTGCTGATCGTTACCTAGCGGGAGACGGCGGACGCGCCTATATGAACCTGGCCGAATTTGAAGCGGCCGGGATTACGGTGGAGTTCCAGGAGTTCGCCCACCCCGAATACGCCCAGGTCTATGAACCGTTCATCGCCGGGATGTCGGCCATTGATTTGCTGTTCAATTGCGGGCACGATGGGATTGATCTGCTGAGAAAATCGCGCAGGAGCATCGCATGAACATATTAGCCTTGGGCGCCCATCCGGACGATATCGAAATCGGCTGCGGGGGGACCTTGTTGAAATACGCGCGCGCGGGTCACGGGGTGTATCTCATGGTCCTGACGGATGGAGCCCAGGGGGGGAGCGCGAAAGTGCGGAGGGATGAGCAGCTTGCCTCATGTCGGATCCTGGGTGCCAAGGAGGTCTTCTGGGGAGGATACCAGGACACCGAGGTCCCCGTGACTCGGCAGGCCATTCAGCAGATCGAGGACGTCGTCAAGAAAATCGACCCGGCGTTCATCTTTGTCAATTACTTTGACGATACACACCAAGACCATCGCCACTTGGCCACCTGCACCGTGACCGCCACCCGCTACACACGCAACGTCTTGTTCTACGAGACCCCCACGACCCAGAATTTTTCGCCGACGGTCTATGTCGACATTGACGGGCTCCTGGAGGATAAGGTGCGATCCCTGGAAGTGCATGCGTCGCAGGTCCAGAAGACCAACGTCGAAGGGCTTAGTATCCTGGAAGTCGCGCGCTCCTCAGCGCACTTCCGCGGCATTCAGGGACGTGTGAGAGCCGCGGAAGCGTTCGTCTCGTTGCGGCTGTTCATCAATGTAGGAGCCGACCTCGTGTGAGCGAGCCGTTCATCCCCCATTCCCGCCCGGCGCTCGGCGAGGCCGAAGCCAAGGCTGTGGCCGAGGTCGTTCGCGGCGGGTGGATCGCTGAAGGTCGCCAAGTGGCGGCCTTCGAGCGAGCTGTGGCGAAGGTCACCGGGCAGGCACAGGGAGTGGCTGTCAGCTCTGGCACGGCGGCGCTCTACCTGGCGCTCATGTCGCTAGGGATCGGCTCCGATGACGAGGTAGTGATCCCCTCCTATGTCTGTACCGCGCTGTGGCACGCGGTACGTCTGACCGGCGCGAAGCCAGTCCTGGTGGACATCGAGCCGACCACGTATCAGCCTTCCCCGCAGGCGGTGGCGCGTGCCCTCACTCGCCACACTAAGGCGGTGATCGTCCCACACATGTTCGGCCTCCCTGCCGATATTGGGACCTTAAAGAGTCATGGAATTCCCGTCATCGAAGACTGCGCTCAGACCATGGGGGTCCCTGTGCGCGGCACCCCGGTCGGCGGCTCGGGCGAGATGGCGATCTGCTCGTTCTACGCGACGAAGCTGTTGACTGCCGGGGAGGGCGGCATGGTTCTGGGTCGCGAAGAATCACTCGTCAGCCGCGTCCGTACTCTCCGCCAGTACGACCAGCAGGACGCGCTTGATCCAGCCTTCAACTACAAGATGACGGACATGCAAGCCGCCCTCGGCCTCTGTCAGGTGGCCCGGTTGGAGGGTTTCCTGACCCGGAGGAGGGCGATCGCCGCCCGCTATCATGAGGCTGTCCGCCAGGCAGGTCTGACGCCGCCGGTGGTGCCGGCCGGGCTGGAGCATGGGTATTTTCGTTACGTCGTCCGACTGTCTAACCCCGTCGACTCGGCGTTGGACCTGGCCCGTACGCTTGGCATCGGATGCCGGCGTCCGGTCTACCGTCCGATTCACCGCTATATGGACTTGTCAAGTTTCCCCGAGACGGACGCTGCGTGGGAGCGAGCTCTCTCCATCCCGCTCTATCCTGCGTTGACCGATCACGAAGTTGATCGTGTCGTCAGTGCGCTGCAGGCGATCTTGGCTGGCTAAATCGTGACTGGTACTGTTCCTACAAGGGAGAGTCAACGCGTGAGGATTGGCACGGTCGTTTCCCTTACGACTACTCTGGGCGCTGCCTTTCTGTTGCTTCCACCAGTCCAGACCCGGTTTTTCACAGTTGGGTTTCGCTGGCTCTACCTACTACTCGTCTCATACTTGGTAGCCACCGCCATGACGCCGCTCATCCGACGCCTGGCCGTCGGGGTCGGCGCCGTGGATCATCCTTCTTCGCGAAAGATCCATGAGTCCACCACGCCGCTGCTAGGAGGGGTGGCAGTGTATCTCGCCTTTCTCATCGCGATCCTGGCCAACACGGCCGGGTTGGCGGCCCCGCTGGTGCTGAACGAAGGCATGCTGGGAGTGCTTGCCGGCGGCACACTGCTCCTCTTGGTCGGTGTTCGTGACGATATCCGGCATGTTCCGGCTACGGCCAAGCTGGTGGTTCAGCTCCTTGCAGCGACGATCGTCATCTGGGCCGGCAAGCTCCTGACCTTTTTCCCACATGGGCTCTGGGGTGATACGCTTAATGTGCTGCTGACCGTGTTGTGGATCGTCGGCATCACCAACGCGTTCAATTTCTTCGATGGGATGGACGGGTTAGCTACGGGTCTGGCTATCATCACCGCCTTCTTTCTCGGGGTTGTCGCGTTCCAAACCAATCAGCCTACCCTGGGCTGGGTCGCCGTCGCGCTGGTCGGGGCAGGCCTGGGCTTTCTTCCCTACAACTTCCGACCCAAGGCTTCTGCGACGATTTTCCTGGGAGACGCCGGCAGCACGTTCCTGGGCTTCACCCTCGCCTGCTTGGCCGTCAAAGGGAATTGGGCCGATCAGAATCCCATCGTGTCCGTCAGTACGCCCATCTTAATTTTCGGCATCCTCATCTACGATATGGTCCATACCAC
>VBOK01000127.1 GCA_005877565.1 Nitrospirota bacterium | reverse complement strand
CCGCCGCTTCGAGCGCCTCGAAGGCCGCGCGCATGCGTTTCATGAACTCATCGCGCGTCACCTGCTCAAGCTGGATCTCCGGATTATGCAGATAGTACACGTCGAGGCAGGCGAGCCCCAAGTTGGCCAGGCTGGTGTCAATCTGATGCCGCAGATAGGTCGGGGTCATGCAGTGGCAGTCGGCCACCACGTCCGAGGGGCTGAAGAGGCCGGGCGTGATGAAGGTCTTCTGCACGTAGGCATAGCCGTCGCGCGGGGGCGCGCCGTCGTACGGGATGAACCCGCCCTTCGTTGCGATCAGCACTTCGTCGCGCCGGCAGGCTCCGTTCTGGAACAGCTCGGCCAGCGCCTGGCCGATCGTCCGCTCGCTGCGCTGGCAGCGGTAGTTGATCGCGCTGTCAATGACGTTGCACCCGGCCTGGGTGGCCTGCTTCACCGCCGCCAGATACAACGCGTCCGTCGCGCCGTCGTGCTTGCCGAGATACGTGCCGAGCCCGATCGTGGACAGCGTCAGGCCGCCCAGCCCTTCCCGGAAGTGTCGTTCATGGGCCGCGCCCGCCGCGACCAGCCGATCGCGGTACCGCCGCGTGCCTTCTGGCGTTGCGTAGCCGGTGAGTTTCATGCGCCGAACTGCTGCCGGCACCATCGCACCATCTGCTCGACTTCATCCGGCTTGTGATAGTCCACGGCTTTGTGGAAGGTCGCCGCCACGTAGTCCTCGGTCATCTCGGTTGTCTCTTCGAAGCCGGCCCCGTGCAGCGCGGGGCGGAATTTAGCAACGGCCGGTTGCAGGTAGTACTTGGCCTGCTTGGCGACCTCGTCCGTGCCCAGGTCCTCGGGCGTCCCCTCGGACATCAGGCTCATGATGTCCTCAATGTCCATGCCCATCTGGCAGAGCAGGCGGCCGTCGGGGGTCAGCTCCAACAGCCAGCCATCGCTCCCCAGATCCATCAGCAGGGCGCCGCCAGCTTCCAATTCAAAGAAGGTCGGGTGACATCGCTTGAGCCGCGCGCGGACGGCTTCCCAGTCCGGGTGAACCGATTTCGCCTCAACCGAATCTTCGTTCATGGCTTCACATCCTTCCTGAGAGTGCGCACGCTAATAACCTGGCCTGCACGCAATTGATCAATGCCGTCCCGGCAGTAGCCGAGCGGAAGCCACCGGCACGATCCACAGATACCTGGCAGGTCGGAGCCCTTCACCGATGCGCGGATCCGCTCCAGGACCTCGCGCCATCGCACCCTGGTCCTCGGTTGGAGTCCCAATAGCTCCAACACGTGACGGTCCTGCGCCTGCATGCCTTCCTCCGAGCGCGCGCTGTTCAGCGAACAGCCGGCCGGCGCCAGGTGCGGGCAGGCGGCGCAGAACGTGTCCGGCGCCTCCACGACCTCGACCCACCGATCCGGGTTCTCGTTCAGGTCCCGGTGGAGCGCGGCCATGTTCTCAATGAAACCGGCGCTGTACCCCTCGCCTCGAAAGCCTTGCAGGCACAAGAGCGTATGGCCCCTGATCCGGACCGCTCCGTGTGCATCCGCGGGTATTTGACGAATGCTCATGATTCCCCCGATCAGCGCTATTATAGCCCGCTGGCTGGCAAGCCGCACTAGTCACACAACGGCCTCCCTTCGCTTGACCGGGGGCGACGACCTTCTTAGAATGCCGTCATGTTTGGAGTCTGGAAGCGCAAACCCGCCACACCCGACGTGGTGATCTACACCAAGCCCGACTGCCCGCTTTGCGACAAGGCCAAAGCCCTTCTCGAAGAGCTGAGCAAGGAGTTCCCCCTCAATCTCATCGAAAAGGACGTCAACAGCGAGGAGAAGGCCAAGAAGTATTACGCCGATCGCGTTCCGGTGATCCTGGTCAACGGCCGCGAGGTCGCAGGGTATCCGCCGGAAGAGAAGTGGGTGAAGATCGCGCTGAAGAACGCCCACCGCCTGGACATGCGGCCGATCTAGTGCGTCCGGCGCCCACGCCACGCACCGAAAGAGCAGCGCAATGATGCAACGTCTGCTTGCTTACACGCTCCTGGGGATCCTGCTGTTCGTCGGCTACCAGGTGTGGAGCAAGCGGCACGCGGCGCTCACGCCGCCATCAACGCCTCTGGCGGCGGCGCCCCATGCGCCGGCTTCTCAGAATACCCCACTGTCCGTGGCGCTGTCCGATCCCGCCGCCCAGCCGATCGTCCGGCAAGGCGGGACGCCGCTGACGATTCCCGTCAAGCTGTCCGGCTCGCCGCATGCGGCCGCGCTGAACGAGATCAACGCGCTGATCCAGGAAGGGAAGGATGCGGAAGCGGAAGCCAAGCTCAAGGCGCTGCCGCAGGACGCCCTGAACGACCCGGCCGTGCGCCTGAATGTCGCCACGCTTTGGAACAACCTCGGGGTCATGCGGGTGAAAACGAGCGGAGCGGCCGCCGGCGTGCCGGCGTACAAATCGGCTCTCGCCATCAACCCGTACAATTCGATCGCCCACCACAACCTGGTCTATGCGTACTGGGAGCTCAAGGACCCGGCCCTGACCCCGGAGCTGCTGGAAGAGTCCATCCGGTTGAACCCGGACAACCCTTTGCCACACCTCGCGCTCGCCGAGCTGCTCCTGAACAAGGACGACCTGGCGGGCGCCCGCACGCACCTCGAGCAGGCCAAGGACCACGTCGCCGAGACGCCCAATCTCAAGCCGTGTGGAACCGCGTCCTGGAGATCCTTGAAGACGCGTACCGGGAGATCGGCCAGCAGCTCGGCCACTTCCCCTCAAAGCCGATCCTGGTGGTGCTGCACACGCGCGAGACCTTTCAGGGGGCCGCCGGCGGGCCGGCGTGGTCCGATGGGCTTTACGATCCGGTGATGGGGCGCATCAAGGTGCCGACGCAAGGGGCGCTGACCGACAAGGCCTGGCTGACCCGCGTGCTGCGTCACGAGTACGTGCATGCGCTGTTGCACGATCGGATGGGGGGACGCGGCGCGATCCCGCAATGGCTCAACGAGGGGCTGGCCATGCAACTGGCTGGCGACCCTCCGCCCGACATCCCCGAACTCGTCCGCGGCCAAGTGACGCTGGTCAACCTGAGCTACCTTGAGGGCAGTTGGATGGTCCTTACGCCCAAGCAGGCCATCGTCGCCTATCTGGAAGGCAATTCGGCCACCAAGTATTTCATCGATCGGTTCGGGATGGACAAGATGCGCGAGGTGCTCGGCCAGTTGGCGACGGGTCAACCGTTCCCAGACGCGTTCAAGGACCGGCTGTTCATCACCTACGATGACTTCCAGCACCGCTGGATCGACGACCTCAACGAGAAGATAAAAACGGGGCGAATGTGAGAGCCAAAAAGAGCGGGTTCTGTCGCTTGCGGCTACGGGGTCCTGTCAGCGAGCTACCCTGACGTGCTTGTAGGGGCGGACCTGCGTGTCCGCCCAGAAGACGGCAACCACACAGGGTTGCCCCTACAAAGAATTGCAGGGTCCCACTCGCTGCCGCCCCTGCGCCTTCGGCGAAATCGGCGCCACCCGCAAGAAAAAAATACACTCGCCCCTGTGGGGAGTGAGAAGGGTAAGGGGACTTATCAGAAAGGAGAACTCACATGTACTATATCATGACAGGCGTATCGCGGATATCCGCGTTGGTGGGCACGAGAAGCGTGTTGGCGGTCGGACTGGGATTATCCATGGCGTGCAGCGTGTATGCCCAGGATGTCACGGTGTCCGAAAAATCATTCGGCTGCATCCGTGACGGGACCAAAATTAGAAATACGTACATCAAGAACGCGGACCCCGAGAAACTGAAGGAGGCGGTGCGTATTTTTCAGAACAGTGTGCCGGACAGGGAATACCCCGTCGGCACGTTCCTGCAACTCCTCCCGGGCGAGGTGATGGTCAAGCACCCGCGCCAGAAATTTCCCGACACCAACGGCTGGGAATTTTTCGCCTTGGATGTCTCGACGCAAGGCACCAAGATCAGAACCCGTGGGGACAAGACGACCAATTTCCAGGGCGTGCCGTGCATGAGCTGCCATCAGCCGGCGGCCAAGTTCGACTTCGTCTGCGAAAAGGGACACGGCTGCGCGCCCGTGCCGCTCGACGATCAAAAGATCGCCGAACTCCAGGCAGCAGACCCGCGCTGTCCCAAGAAATAGGCGCGCTCGGGGTCTTCGACGAGCTAGGCTGAGGATTATCTGATGGTCTGTCTGGGAGAACTTCGCCATGAATATTCTTGTTGCCGTTGACGGTTCGGAGAATTCAGATCTCGCCGTGCAATACGCCGGCACCATGTTGAAGGACGCAAAGGGTGCGCAGATTACCCTCTTTCATGTCCTCAGAGCCCTCCCGCCCTCGTTACTGGAGCATGGGGGATCTGAGAATCCGGCGACAGAGGCGCAACTTGGCGCGCAGCTACGGAAGGACCAGGACG
>VBOK01000166.1 GCA_005877565.1 Nitrospirota bacterium | reverse complement strand
ATCGTGGTACGAGGGTGGGCGCTCGGAACCTCGGTCTAAACGCTCGCGCTCGGGCTCTAGATGTTTCAGAACTACCTTCCGAAATTCGAAGCCTCGATCCGCATGAAATCGAAGACTTTCTTTGCATCTACAAGGACCACTTTTTCAATCTGAGTCCTAACTCTCGTGTTTAGTGAGCATGCAAGCACTAGGCCGCGCGCGGCGATCTGGAACGGTAGCTGCAAAGGAGGAGCGCATTGTAGTGGCCGACCAATCTAAACTTGATGAGAGATACTTCGTAGACGAGTACGTCTACAACTGTCCCTTCTGTAATCGCCGCCATGTCTCATACTCAATCTATTCAAGCGTTGAGTTCGACTGGACAGAGAGCAAGAAGTGTTACGCGTACTTCTTACGGTGTCATTCCTGTGACAACGACTCCATGCATCTGACTTTCGAAAAACTTAAGACCTACCACATCGGTCAGGTTTCAAGCAGCAATCGCTGGCGGTTTGTCTTTCCCGAGGATGTAGATGCCGGAGCGCTCCTCGACCAGGCCTTCTTCTATTCGGTCCCCACGTCCTTCTTTGTCCTCGACGAACGCGTACCGCGCGTGCTTCGAGAGCTTCTAACCGAAGCGGAGGGTTGCCTCAAGAGCAACTTTTTGACTGGTGCTTCCGCCTGCGCTCGGAAGATCGTCTACGAACTCGCAGTGCTTCAAAAAGCATCTGGCGAGAATTACGAAGACCGTATCAAGTCCCTCAAGAAGATCCATCCTGAACTCGAACCAACATTCTTCGATACGCTTCTGACGATTCAGCAGGTAACCAGCTCGAAGGTACATGAGAACTCCTACGACGGCTGGGAATCGAGGCATCTCCGAATAATTCTCGCGTCTCTTTCAGAAATGCTTCACGAGCTCTACGTTGTGCCGGCTATTCGTGAGGACCGACGGAAATCGGTTCTTTCGCTGAAAGACGAACTGCTCGGCAAACCCGTGCCGAAGGCCGAGCCGCCTGCCGAGAAGAAATAAGAAAGATTTGGGGTCGGACTGAGGCGTACCCGCTTTCGCGGACACCCAGTGAGGGGACATAATGCCCCAGGAGGTGTCCGATGGGAAAGCGCCAGTCGTTCACGAGAGCGTTCAAGCTGGAAGCCGTGCGCTTGCTGGAGCAGTCCGGCAGACCGATCGCCGAGGTCGCGCGGGAACTGGGGGTGCGGCGCAATCAGCTCTACAAGTGGCACGAGCAACTCCAGCGCAAAGGCCCCGACGAGGTGTTTCCGGGTCCAGGGCGGCGCCTCGGCCGCGCCGCGGAGCTGGCCCGTCTGCAACGCGAGAATGCCCGATTGCAGGAGGAGAACACGATTTTAAAAAAAGCCGCGCGGTACTTCGCGAGGGAATCGGCGTGAGGTACCAATTCATCGCCGACCATCAGCGCGAACACCGGGTCGGCGCGCTCTGCCGGGCGCTGCAGGTGTCGACGAGTGGCTTCTACGGCTGGACGCACCGGCCCGAGAGTGGCCGCGCGCAGGCGAACCGGCAGTTGCTTGGGCGCATCCGCGCCCTGCATGCCGAGGCCCGCGAGGCCTATGGCATTATCAAGACCTGGCGTGCGCTCAAGGCCGAAGGGCTGCGGTGTGGGCGCAACCGGGTCGCCCGCCTGCGCCGCGTGCACGGGATTGAGACCCGGCGGATGCGGCGCTTCCGCCTGGCGTACGCCGCGCGCCAGAGCGCCCCGCCGGCAGCGAATCTGTTGGAACGGGACTTCCACGTGGACGCGCCGGATCGCGTCTGGGTCGCAGACATCACCTTCATCCCGACTCGCGAGGGCTGGCTGCATCTGGCGGTGTTGCTCGATCTGTACTCTCGCCGCGTCGTGGGCTGGGCCATGCACGAGAAACAGAATCGCCAGCTCGCCACCGAGGCGCTGGTGATGGCCCTTGAACGCCGCCAGCCCACCGCGGGGCTCATCCATCACAGCGATCAGGGCATGCTGTACGCCACGGCGAGCTACCGGCAGATCCTGACCGCGCACGGCCTGATCCCGAGTATGAGCCGCAAGGGCGACTGTTATGACAATGCCGTCGCCGAGAGTTTTTTCAGCGGCCTCAAGAACGAATTGATTTGGCACCGGGACTTCCGGACCCGCGAGGAAGCCCGTAGCGCGATCTTTGAGTGGATCGAAGTCTTCTATAACCGACAGCGGCTGCATCAGACGCTCGAGTACGTGAGTCCGGCCCACTATGAAGAGCAAGCCGATGTTGCTTAACCACGTGTCCGCGGAAACGGGGATACCTCAGACTCGAATTTGGGTGAATGAATTCTTAACTCTAACCGCGTACCTTAGCAGTCACGCAGGTGCAGCAGGATTCGTAGCTTCGCCCCAGTCTTTTGTGCTGTGGTAATCCTATGGCGTTGCGATTGATCACAAAAAAAGAAAAGGGAAGCGGTTCTGGTTGCTATTGCGACACGCCGCAGAAACAAGTCCTTGCCGATCTAAAGCACGGTTCAATTCCGGATGAAGCTCTTATTCGCGATTGTTGTTACAGGTGGATTTGCAAGGTCCGTGGAATATTTAGATTCGGATTACCTGACGGGTCGGCTGATTTTGAAAAAGAAGCAGAGGCGTGGAGTGAGTTATGCCGTAAAAAGGGATACCTGAGGAGCCGCCAGAATCCGCGAGGATTTTAGGCGTCCCTCCTGGTCGGGTAGCCAGTGGGACCTAGATCTCGATGCTGCACATCTCACCGCACGTGACGATCCCGGATACAGAGATCGACATCCATGCGATGCGTGCGCAGGGTGCCGGCGGGCAAAACGTGAATAAGGTCTCGACGGCGGTGCACTTGCGCTTCGATATTACCGCTTCCTCGTTGCCTGCGTTCTACAAAGAACAGCTCGTCAAGCTGAAGGATCATCGCATTTCACGCGAGGGTGTGATTACCATCAAGGCCCAGCAGTATCGGAGCCAGGAGCAGAATCGAGAGGAGGCCCTCACTCGACTCCGAGCGCTCATTCAGAGCATCGCCATCCCACGCAAGAAACGAAGAGCGACGAAGCCGACAAAAGGGTCGCAACGAAGACGGTTGGAGAGTAAGACGAAGCGAGGGCGATTGAAAGCGTTGAGAGGAACGCTGGATTAACAGGTTTAATGCCGCCGGAGGCCTTATGCAGGACGATGAGCAGGCGATTAGGCAGTTGGTTGCCACGTGGCTGAGCGCGTCAAAAGCAGGAGACACCGAGAAAGTGCTGAGCCTCATGGCGGAGGACGTCGTGTTTCTGGTACCCGGTCAGCCGCCCATGCGCGGCAGGTCTGCGTTCGCGGCGGGCCAAGCCGGGCTCCAGCCGTTCCACCTCGACGCGACCAGCGAGATTCAAGAGATCAAGGTGGTGGGAGAGTGGGCGTACCTCTGGACGAAACTCTCCGTTGTCGTCACACCGAAAAAAGGCGGATCGCCCATCAAGCGCGCCGGCCACACGCTGTCCATCCTGCAAAAACAGGCTGGTGCGTGGGTGATCGTTCGTGACGCCAACTTGCTCGCCGTGGTTCCGCAGTAACGCCAGATTCGTACACCCA
>VBOK01000011.1 GCA_005877565.1 Nitrospirota bacterium | reverse complement strand
CAAGCTGGCCTCCCTAAAATGAGACGTGCCATCCTCCTGTCCCTCAGTCTGATCCTGGGCGGGTGCGTGCCGACGTCGGATTTCGTGGACCTGCGCGACGAAGTCCGCCGTCTCGAAGCCGAGAATCGGAAGTTCAAGGAGACCGATGCGGAACTACGCAAGCGCCTGGAGGAGGCCGACCGCCTCCAGAAGGCGGGCGACATCGCGAAGCAACTGGACGTGTTGGAGGCCAAGGTCGAAAGCCTGCGGATCAGACAGCAGGGCTTCGACCAGAAGCTGGGCGAACTGCTCCGGCGCATGGATGAGTCCGCTCGCCAGGAGGAGAAGAAGGAGCCTGCCCTGCCTCCAGTCAAGGCTCCGGCGCCGAGCGCCAAGGCCGACGATACTGCCAAGCCCAAGGCGGGCGGGCTCGAGGCCCCCACCGCCGCGTTCACGCCCACGGCCGCTTACAATCAGGCGTACAACGATTACCTGAAGGGGAACTATGACCTGGCGGTCGCGGGTTTCGAGGAGTTCCTCAAGAAATTTCCCGAGACCAGCCTGACGGCCCACGCGCAGTACTGGATCGGCGAGGCCTATTTCAACAAGAGGAGTTACTCCCAAGCGATCGAAGCGTACGAGCGCGTGCTCGCCAACTATCCCAAGAGCGACAAGGTTCCTGCCGCGTTGGCGAAGGCGGGCGTCGCCTACGCCGAACTGGGCAACGCCGTCAAGGCGCGCGTCCTGCTCAAGCGCGTGGTGGATGAGTACCCGCAGTCAGCCGAGGCCGCTCTGGCCAGGCGGCGGCTCGCCGAGCTCCGATGACGCCCAGAATCGCGGTCCTCCCGGGCGACGTCATCAACAAGATCGCCGCCGGCGAAGTCGTCGAGCGGCCCGCCTCCGTGGTGAAGGAACTGGTGGAGAATGCCATCGACGCCGGGGCTACTCGCGTGTCGGTGGATGTCGAGCAGGCCGGGCGGCGCGCCATCAGGGTGACGGACGACGGGCAAGGCATGACGCCGGAGGAGGCCCCGCTCGCGTTCCAGCGCCATGCCACCAGCAAGATTCGCACCGAGGCCGACCTCTCCACCATCCAGTTCATGGGCTTTCGCGGCGAAGCCCTTCCCAGCATCGCGGCGGTGTCCAAGGTGCGGCTCGTCACCGTTGCGGCCGGCTCCTCGATGGGTACGGAGATCCGGTTCGCGGGTGGTGCGTTGCTGGCCCAGCGGGAGACAGCAGCGGCCCCCGGCACCACGGTCGAGGTGATGGACCTGTTCTACAACACCCCCGCCCGCAAGAAGTTTCTCAAGAGCCCCGCCACGGAGTTCGGGCATGTCTGCCAGGCGGTGCAGCGACAGGCGCTCGCGTATCCGGGGATTCACTTCCGGTTGTCGCACAACGGCCATGCGGTGGCGGACTATCCCGCGGTCCCTACCTTGCGGGATCGCGTACACCAGGTGTACGGCGTGCAACTGGTGGACGCCTGCGTGGATCTGCAGGAGGGAGCCGGTCGGTTCCGCCTGGAGGGGCTCTGCACCCGCCCGCTGGAAACGGCACTCACCAAGACGCCCCAGGATTTGTTCGTGAACCGCCGTTGGGTGAAGAACGCCACGATCGTGCACGCCGTCTACGAAGGCTACGGAACATACCTGGCCAGGGGGCACCAGCCCCGCTTCGTCCTGTCGCTCTGGGTGGATCCGCGGCAGGTGGATGTGAACGTCCACCCGACGAAGCGCGAAGTGCGCTTTGCGGATCAGGAACAGGTGCATGAGTGGGTCCGCTCGCGGATCCAGGCTTCGGTAAAGCCCGCGTCCGTCGCCTCCCGGACGACCGTGGTGTCGGCGTGGTCGCCGCCGCAGAGACACGACCATCCGGTTGCAACGGACGGCTCCCGCGATGTGCCCGGGCATGCCAACCTGGCGCCAGACGTGCTGGCCGGACGACAACCGCGCCTGGAGGGAGTGGCGGAGCTGGGGCAGGCGTATCTGCCGGCGGTAGACCAGGAGGAGGTACGGCCGCTGGGGCAGATCGCCAACCGGTACCTGGTCGCCCAGGTCGGCGATGAGGTGCAGATCGTGGATCAGCACACCGCGCACGAGCGGGTGCTGTTCGAGCGCCTGCAGCGGCAGTTCGAAGCTGGCCAGATCACCTCCCAAGGTGCGCTCCTGCCCCAGGTTGTGGAACTGTCCGCCGCCGAAGCCGTCTCGGTCCGTGCGCATCTTGAGGACCTGGGCCGCCTCGGGTTTGAGGTCGAGGAGTTCGGTCCAGGCAGCTTCGTTGTGCGGGCCATGCCGGCGCTCTTCGGCCAAGGCGATCCGCAGGTCTTGTTATGCGCGCTGGTGGAAGATTGGGACGCGTGGCCCTCGACGCCTTCGATGCAGGAGCGCTACAATACCGTCCTCGCATCCGTGGCCTGCCACAGCGCGGTGCGGGCGGGACGGGCGCTGGAAGTCCCGGAGATGCGGCGGCTGTTGGAGGACTGGCGCGAGGCGGGGTTGCCCAGCACGTGCCCGCACGGGCGCCGCATCGCCATGCGCTTGACGATCGAGGAGCTCGACCGCATCTTCGGACGATTGGGATGGACATGATGGTTCGCGACAAGCTGCCAGTGGTGTTTCTCGTCGGGCCGACGGCCATCGGGAAGAGTCGGGTGGCGATCCATGTCGCGAAGGCGATCGGCACCGAAATTTTCACGGCCGACTCCACGCAGGTGTACCGCGGCATGGACATCGGCACGGACAAGCCGACGCCAGCGGGGCGGGATGGAGTGCCCCATCAGCTGATCGATCTCGTCGAGCCGGACGAGCCATTCAACGTCGGTCTGTACCGCCGGCTGGCGTTGCAGGAGATCGCCCGGCTGCATGCGGAAGGGCGCGTGCCGCTCGTCGTGGGCGGGACGGGCCTGTACGTTCGCGCTCTGGCTTACGGCCTGTGGGAGGGGCCTCCGGCCGACTGGGGCCTGCGGCGGCAACTGCTCGAGGAAGAAGCGGCCCACGGCCCTGGCCACCTGTGGCGACGGTTGGCGCAGGCGGACCCCGCGCTGGCCGCCACCCTCCATGCCCGCGACCGGAACAAGATCGTGCGGGCCTTGGAGGTGGCGATCCGGACCGGCGTGCCGCTCTCCGAATGGCACGACCGACATCAGTTCCGGGAGCGCCCGTTCCCATCCGTCATGATCGGGCTCACGATGGACCGCTTGGCGCTGTACCGGCGGATCGACGCCCGCGTGCTCCGCGAGATCGACGACGGGCTGGTCGAAGAGACGCGCAGCCTGCTGGCCCGCGGCTATGACGAATCGCTGGGCTCGATGAAAGCGCTCGGCTACCGGCAGATGACCGGTTATCTTAAGGGCCGGTACGGATGGGAGGAGGCCGTCCGGCGCCTACAGCGGGACACCCGCCACTTTGCGAAACGCCAGCTCACGTGGTTCCGAAGCGATCCCGCTGTCACGTGGCTAGCCATCACCGAACAGGATTCGGCCGCGCAGGTCGCGCAGCGAATCCTGGATCACCTGAGCCGACTCGGAGTC
>VBOK01000010.1 GCA_005877565.1 Nitrospirota bacterium | reverse complement strand
TCCTGGGATGCAGCGCGATCACTACGATCGCGTCGCTCTGCACGCCGCAGGCGGGCAGCCCGGTCAGCGTCGTGCCCAGGAAGAAGAGCAGCCAGAGCAGTTGGGCCGCGCGCATGGCCGGATTCTAGCACGCCGGGCGCCCAGCCCGGATTATTCATGGATGCCGTAGTTGCGCCTGAGTGAAGAAGCTTAGTAGTATGATCCCCAGAGGCCCTTCCATGAAGACTTGCCACGTCATCGGCTGGGGACTCCTGACAGCAGCGGCCTGTCTGCTGCCATCTCCGGTCCTGGCCGATTCGCCGGTCTTGGCGACCGTGGGCGGCACGCCGATCTCGGCGGCAGAAATCGACCAGGCGCTCCGACTCCCGCTCTACGATCTGGAAGTGGAGAAGTATCGTCTGACGCGACGGAAGCTGGACCAGACGATCGTCGAGCGGCTGCTCGCGCGGGCGGCGGCCGAACGGGGGCAGACGGTGTCGGCCTTCGTCACGGCGGAGGTGCAGGCCCAGATCGCGACGATCACGCCAGAGGAGATCGTCGCGCGGGTGCGGGCGGACCGGGCCAAGCTGCCGACGGACGAGGAGCAGGCCCACAAAGAGGCGCGGAGCGTTCTGGTCCGCGAACGCGCGGGGCAAGCGCTCCAGGAGCTGGTCGAGCGGTTATCTCGCGAGGCGCGGGTGACGGTGACGTTGCGTCCCCCCGAGCCTCCCGTCCTGACCGTCTCCGCGGGAGACGGCCCGGCATGGGGTTCGCCGGCGGCGCCGGTCACGATCGTCGAGTTCGCGGATTTCGAATGTCCGGTCTGCAAGGAGAGCCTCCCGGTCTTGCAAGAGGTGCGCAGCCTCTATCGGGAGCAGGTCCGGATCGTCTACCGGAACTTTCCCCTCGCGTCGCACCCGCAGGCGCGCCCGGCGGCCGAAGCGGCTCACTGTGCGCACGAGCAGGGCCAGTTCTGGACTTATCACGACGCCCTCTTCGCCAAGGCGCCCGATCTCCAACCGTCGGATTACGTGCAGTTAGCCGAGCGTCTGAAGTTGAACACCGCGGACTTCGCCGCCTGCCTGAGCAGCAATCGGCCGAAGGTCGCCGTAGCCAAGGACCTTGCGGACGCCCAGGCCTTGGGGCTCAGCGGGACGCCGACCTTCTTCATCAACGGGCGCTACCTGTCTGGGTTCCAATCATTGGACGCGCTCCGGCAGTATATCGACCGCGAGTTGGTGGCAGTCCGCAACGGAGCACGTCCGGGAGACACAGGCCAGGAGGCAGGTCCCCGATGATCGCGTGCGTGGGCACGGGTCTGGCGCTCGCCCTGGTCGTGACGGTGACCGTGCTGGCGCAGCCGTCAGAGGCGGCCGCGGAGGAAGGGAAGCCATCGCCGGTCGTCGTGCCGTTGGTCAATCCGGTCGGGGAAGGCAAGGGAAGCTTCCGCGGAGGCCTGTTCCGCAAGATCGCCACCGCGCGCGGGTTCGAAATCGACGACAGCAAGGCCGGGCTCCATGAGGTGAAGGCCGTCGGGATCACCAATACGTTCACGCCGGATACGCCGGCGATCTACGTTGTCGTCGAGTTTCTGCAATCGGCCTTTGACATCTTCCGCCTCGTCGGGCGCTTCATCCTGGAGGACCCGGAAGGGAAGCCCGTCGGGACTGTCCTCCATGTGGACCGGGCCCAGTTTGAAAATGAGGACACAGGGGGCTACCTGATGATGAAGCAGCCGCCCGGCGGCTTTCCCCTCGGCAACTACCGCGTCGAGATCCATTACGAGGAGATCACCGACATGAGCCTGCTGACTCTCGTCCGCTTCAAAGTCGTCCCGGCGACCGGCGCGGCCGGTCCGAAGCCTTAGGGAGTACCCAATGCCTTCCACTCCTCATACCACGCCTCCGCTTGAGGTGAAGGTCCGCCCTGCTGCAATAGGCGATCTTGATGTGCTTCGATCGTCGTCGGCCAAGTGTTCGTGACCTATGAGTGGAGCGATTGGAGGAACGGCGTGTTCTGGTGGATCCAGAGCGTGTACGTCGAACCTTCAGTGCGCAAGCGCGGCGTGTACCGCGCCCTCCACGCGCGTGTCCTGAACGACGCGCGCGCGCGCGGTGACGTTTGCGGCCTGCGTCTCTATGTCGAGAAGGAGAATGAGGCGGCGCAGGAGGCGTACTCCCGGCTAGGGATGAACCTGACGCCCTACCGAGTCTATGAACAGGATTTCGTGCTGTAAGGAGGGATGGGCACGGCATGCCGTGCCCCTCCAGCCTTGACGCAAAGGGAGGCGATACAGTACAACACTGGTGTGTCTCTCCTGATCCTCTGCGAGAGTGGCGGAACTGGCAGACGCGCGAGACTTAGGATCTCGTGGGCACAACCGTGGGGGTTCGAGTCCCCCCTCTCGCACCAATGAGACCGGCGCAACGCAGACTTCACCGATGAAACTCGAAGTGACCGAATTGGGCCCGGTGAAACGGGCCGTCCGGATCGAAGTGCCGGCGGAGGACGTCGCCAAGCGGTTCCGGGACGTTTATGCGGACCTCCGGAGTCAGGTGCATATCCCTGGCTTTCGTCCCGGCAAGGCGCCGCTGGCCCTGCTGGAAAAGCGCTACGCGAAGGCCGTCGAGGACGACGTCGTCCGCTCGCTCGTCCCCGAGTATTACCAGAAGGCCATGCAGCAGGCGGGGTTCACTCCGGTCGCCGTGGACCTGCCGCCGATCGAACGGATCAAGATTAAGGACGGCGCCCCGTTGGTCTTCACGACCACCGTGGAGATCAAGCCCGTCTTCGAGCTCCGGGAGTACAAGGGCATCACGCTCAAGCAGGACAAGCGGGCCATCACGGAGGAGGAGCTCGACAAGGCGATGCAGGTTCTCCGGCAGCAGCATGCCCAGATCGAAGTGGTCAAGGAGGATCGGGGCGTCGTCGAGGGCGATTACGTGCAGGTCCGCATCGAGCAGGTCGAGGGGCCGAACCAGCCGGCCGGCTTCAAGCCCGAATCCCACCTGTTCCGCGTTGGCGACAAGACCCAGGTCTATGGGCTGACGCTGGACGAGGCGGTCCTCGGCAGGAAAAAGGGCGAGGCGATCCAAGCCGGCCAGGAAGGGATCGGCACGGCCTGGGGGATGGTGCAGACGATCAAGCAGAAGGTCCTGCCCGAGCTGGACGACGAGTTCGCCAAGGACCTGGGCGACTACAAGTCCCTGGCGGAGCTCCGCGAGAAGGTCCGCACGCAGCTCGAACAGAGCCTGAAGCGGGACATCGAAGAGACGTACAAGGACCAGATCATGAAGCGGCTGGTGGACCTGCACCACTTCGACATTCCGGAGTCGCTGGTCCAGCGTGAGCTGGACGCCATGGTCCAGAGCGAGCGCACGCGGCGACACCGGATCCAGCAGATGATCTCGCACGGGACGGAGGGCCCTCAGGAGGGCGAGAAGTTCGATGTCCGGAAGTTCCGGGAGGAGAGCCTCCCCACGGCCCAGCAGCGCGTCAAGCTCGGCTTGGTCCTGGAGGCGATCGCGCAGAAGGAAGGCGTTGCGGTAACCGACGCAGACCTCGAGTACGAGTGTCGCCAGATGGCGCGCGCGCTGCAGGTGGACGTGGCGGAGGTGGTGAAGATGCTGAGGGACGGGGGCGAGGACGCGGTCGAAGACCTCAAGTCCCGCATCCTGACAGAGAAGGCCTTGCAGTTCGTCTATGAAAAGACCATCATCCAGGTCTGATGAACACCTAACCTGAGAGTGTGAGATAATGAAACCTATGAGAGAGACTTCCCAGATGCTCATCCCGATGGTCATCGAGCAAACCAACCGAGGCGAGCGCGCCTACGACATCTATTCCCGCCTCTTAAAGGATCGTATAATCTTCATCGGCACGCCGATCGACGATGTGGTCTCGAACGTCATCATCGCCCAGCTCCTGTTTCTCGAAGCCGAGGACCCCGAGAAGGACATCAACGTGTACGTCAACACGCCGGGCGGATTGGTGACGGCCGGTCTGGCCATCTACGATACGATGCAGTACGTCAAGCCCGCCATCGCCACCATCTGCGTCGGCCAGGCCGCGAGCATGGGGGCGCTCCTGCTGACTGCTGGGACCAAGGGCAAGCGCTACGCGCTGCCGAACTCCCGGATCATGATCCACCAGCCGCGCGGCGGGTTCGAGGGCCAGGCCACCGATATCGGCATCCAGGCCGAGGAGATCATCAAGATCCGCAAGCGGCTCGATGAGATCATGGCGAAGCACACCATCCAGCCGGTCGAGAAGGTCCACAGGGACTCGGAGCGCGACTATTTCATGTCCGCGGAGGAGGCGAAAGCCTATGGTCTCATCGACGAAGTGATCGTGCGGCCGCCGAAAAGCTTGAGGCCGACCAAGGACGACAAGGACGGGAACGGCAAGACCCCTGAAGTGAAATCCTGATCGAGGGAGGGCAATGGCGAAACAAGAGAAGGCCGAAGCCCAGTTGCGGTGCTCATTCTGCGGCAAAGGACGCGAGGAGGTCCGGAAGCTGATCGCCGGGCCCACGGTCTACATCTGCGACGAGTGCGTGGACCTCTGCAACGACATCATCGCGGAGGACCTTGAGGAGAAACAGGAAGTCGTCTCCTCCAAGTTGCCGAAGCCCAAAGAGATCATGCGCACCCTGGACCAGTACGTCATCGGCCAGGAGCGGGCCAAGAAGGTGCTGTCGGTCGCCGTTCACAATCACTACAAGCGCATTTCCTCCAACACGCTGGACGACGTCGAGCTCCAGAAGGGCAACATCCTCCTCATCGGCCCTACCGGCACGGGCAAGACCCTACTGGCCCAGACGCTGGCCCGCATCCTCGACGTGCCGTTCACCATCGCTGACGCGACGACGCTGACCGAGGCGGGCTACGTCGGCGAGGACGTGGAGAACATCATCCTCAAGCTGGTGCAGGCCGCCGATTACGACGTGGAGCGGGCGGAGCGTGGCATCGTCTACATCGATGAGATCGACAAGATCAGCCGCAAGAGCGACAGTCCCTCCATCACGCGGGACGTCTCGGGCGAGGGCGTGCAGCAGGCCTTGCTCAAGCTCATCGAGGGGACCGTGGCCAACGTCCCGCCCCAGGGCGGGCGCAAGCACCCGCATCAGGAGTTCATCCAGGTGGACACGGCGAACATCCTGTTCGTCTGCGGGGGCGCCTTCGTCGGGCTGGAAGCCATCGTCGAGCAGCGTCTCAACCAGAAGGTGATCGGCTTCGGCGCCGAGATCAAGGGTAAGCACGAGCGCCGCACGAGCCACCTGCTGTCGCAGGTGCAGCCGGAAGACCTGCTCAAGTACGGGCTGATCCCCGAGTTCGTGGGACGCTTGCCGGTCGCCGCCACGCTGGAGGAGCTCGACGAGAAGTCGCTCATCCGCATCCTCACGGAGCCCAAGAACGCGCTTCTCAAGCAGTATGAGAAGCTCCTGGCCTTCGAGAAGGTGAAGTTGAAGTTCACCGAGAACGCCGTGGTCGCGGTGGCGCGTAAGGCGTTCAAGCAGAAGACGGGCGCGCGGGGCCTGCGCTCCATCCTCGAAGAGGTGATGCTCGACGTGATGTACGAGATCCCCTCCCAGCGCGAGATTCGCGAGTGCGTGGTCACGGAGGACGTGATCGAGGGCAAGACCTCGCCGCTGCTCATCAAAGACCACGAAAAAGGAGTCAAGTCAGCTTAGCTTGGCCTCACCTCCCACGCGCCTCGTCCGCTACACGCTCTCCCTGCTTCTCGTCCCGGTTCTGGCTGCCGCTGGTCTCATGTCGTACGGGCTCGTCACACTGCCGG
>VBOK01000009.1 GCA_005877565.1 Nitrospirota bacterium | reverse complement strand
GCTGATGCGCTGGACCCGTTCCTCCATATGGGCCAATTGCGCCAGGCGCTCGGTCAACTCTGCCTGGACCTGCCGAAGCTCCGCGTTGGTTTCAGCCAAAGTCGTCGCCATCGTCTGGTAATGCAAGCGCTGGTCACGTTCGTTCTTCGTGAAAAAGTAGATGAGAATACCGGCCATCGTGAAATAGACCGTCGCCGCCACCGCGTCCTGGACATCCTTGACTCGCGCAATTGAAGCGGTGAGCGGTGTGCCAGTCACAGTGAACCCAATCATCGCAGCCATGGCTCCACCGACCACGATTGCCACATCCCGTCCCGGCAACATCGTGGCCGCCGAGACAATGGGGAGGAGATAGATCAATTCATAGATGCTCCCACTGCCACCCGTCGCCGCCACCAGCACCGAGGCCAGCAACACTTGCAGCACGATGCTCACACGGAGGACCACAAACCGCCAGGGACGAGCCGTCCCGCCCGCTTCCGGAGAGATGGGAAAGAGGAACTCGATCCCCTGGAGCAGGATGATCGTGAAGAAGGAAAGATACGCCGCGAGGGACGCCTGGTTCGCAAAACTGCCCAGGGAGACCAGCAAGATGGCGAGCAGGGACAGGGTCCCGAATTTGATGATCCTAGAAAACAGTTGAGAGGAACGTATCGGTCCTACTCCTCGTGCCAGTGGAAGTGTGGTCGCGCCGTTGTCCACTCGAGTCTCTCCACTATTTCGCGCGCACAGGATAGGCGTCTTCTATTACAGAATCAAGGTGCCAAGCCGGGCGCGTCATCCGGCGGGATTGCAAAAAAGTCGAGGAAGTTTGTAGACTGCGCCCGTATGGTCCTGGCCTATATCTCTGATCCCTTAGACGAGGAACATTCCCGCGGCCACTTCTACCACGTCTGCCGAGGGGTCCTGCAGAAGGAAGAAGTGCTCCCTCCTCCACCAGGCGAACCGATCGCCTGCACGGTCTGCGGCGTCGAGCTGGAATACGAGGACTTTATCGACGCGCAGATGAAGGGGGGCACGTAGCCCTTACCGATAGTTCACGTACTGAAGGTCGATCCCGAAATCCTGGCTCTTGAGCAGGGCGATCGCGGCCTGCAGTTCGTCCTTGCTCTTGCCCTGCACGCGCACCTGCTCGCCCTGGATCTGCGCCTGGACTTTCAACTTCCCATCCTTGATCACCCGGGCAATCTCCTTCGCCTTCTCGCTCGACAGCCCGTTCTGGATCTTCGCGACCTGCCGGACCGTCCCGCCCAACGCCGGCTCCACCGGGCCGAACGCGAACGCCCTCACAGACACGTTGCGCTTGATGAGCCTGGCCTTCAGGATATCCACCACGCTCTTGAGCTTGTACTCATCGTCCGACACGAGCACCAGCTCGCTCTCCTTCTCCTTGAGCGCCTGATCGAGGGCGTTCTTGACCTCCTGCATGTCCACTTTCGAGGCCACATCGAACGAATTCACGTCAGCCATGCTCTACCTTTCGATTCCGGTTAATCTTACTCTGAGCGGAGCGAAGAATCTCACGTGAGATCCTGCACGGAGTTTACGCTGAGCGTGCGTCGAGATGCTTCGCTCCGCTCAGCATGACACTTGGAGAGTTTAGGCTGACAGCCTGCTGGCTTCAGCAGCACGGGCCTGCGGGAATCGTGACGCCGCCCTCGCCAGCCGGCACTTCGCTCGTCGTATAGGGTTTCTTCTGGACCACAAACCCATACCACTTGGCCAGCGAGTCCGCCAGAATCACGACCGCCAGCGTCGCCACGAGGCCGACCAGGGCGGCATCCAGATAGAGCACGAACGCCTTCCCGGCTGGGGCCGATCCGGCCTTCGTAAGGAACAGGAAAAACAGCTCGTACGACGCACTCAGCGTGATGACGCCGACGAAGACCATCGGCACGGTCGTGACCCAGAGATATCGCGCCTTGCCCATCTTGATCAACACCGTCGTCCCCACACACAGGGCCAGCATGCCCAGCAACTGGTTGGCGACCCCGAACATCGGCCAGATCGTGGACACAGTGCCGGTGGCCAGCAGGTAGCCCCAGCTCCCGACGACCAGCAGGCTCGCCCCGATGTTGCCCGGCATCCAGTTGACGGTCCGCAGCGGCGCGTAGACCGTGCCGCCCAGCTCCTGCACGAGATAGCGGGCGACGCGCGTGCCGGCATCGATCGTGGTCAGAATGAACAACGCCTCGAACAGAAGCGCGAACTGGTACCAATAGGCCATCAGGCCGGTCATGCCCGGCAAGGCCGAGAAGATCGAAGCCATGCCGACAGCCAAGGAGACCGCCCCGCCGGGACGCCCCATGACCTGCTGCTCCACGAGTCGGGAGAGCTCCTGGATGTGCGCCACCGGGTAGCCCAGCGCCCCCAATGCGTCGGCCGACAGCGTAGTATTGATGGCGAAGTAATCACCCGGCAACAGGAGGGACGCAGCGATCAGCGCGATCACTCCCACGAAGCTCTCCATCAGCATCGCACCGTACCCGACCAGCGCGTGCGACTCCCGGTCGATCATCTTGGGCGTCGTGCCGGACGACACCAGCGAGTGGTACCCCGAGATCGCCCCGCAGGCGATCGTGATAAAGACGAAGGGGAAGATCGGTCCGGGGATGATCGGCCCCCCGCCGGCGATGAAGCCGGTCACGCGGGGCATCTCGATCGTCGGCGCCATCACGATCACGCCGACGCCCAGCAGCGCGATCACGCTGACTTTCATGAAGCTGGAGAGGTAGTCCCGCGGGACCAGCAGCATCCAGATCGGCAGGACCGACGCGAAAAATCCGTAGGCTGCCATCAGCCAGACCAAGGTGGAGCGCTCCAGATCAAACCAGCCCGCCAGCGAGGACTGGGCGACGGCACGGCCCGCGATGACGGCCGCCACCAGCAGGACCACACCGATCACCGTCACTTCGCCCACGCGCCCCGGCCGCCAGCGCTGGAGGTAGAACCCCATGAAGAACGCGATCGGGATGGTCACGGCCAGCGTGAATGTGCCCCACGGGTTATGGAAAAGCGCATTGACGACCGCAAAGGCAAGCCCGGCCAGCGCCACGACAACGATGAAGAGCACGGCGATCGCCGTCGCCAGACCCGTCACCTCCCCGACCTC
>VBOK01000008.1 GCA_005877565.1 Nitrospirota bacterium | reverse complement strand
AAGATGGCGATTCTTAAGGGAGGCACGCCGTTCCTGCGAACTCCTCTGAACGGACCGATTATGTTCTATATCGTCGCTGCCGGGCTGGCCACGCTCATCGGAGCGATGAACGGACGTGTCAAGCCCATGAGCGGCTTCTTCTTTTGGCTGAAATATTACGAGTACGTTTTCCTGTATTTCATGGTCGTCAGCGCGGTGACAACGAAGGAAGAGGCCCGCGGCCTGGTGATCGCCAGTCTGGTCATCTGCTTTCTGATCTCGCTCTTTGCCATCGCGCAGATTCCCAGCGGAGAGCGGGCGTCAGCACCGTTCGAGGGGGAAACGGGCGAGCCCAACACGCTAGGCGGGTATCTTGTCTTCATGTTGGCGATCGTCGTCGGGCTCGTGTTGACAAGCGGGGCGGTGACCAACCGACTGCCGCTCCTGTTTCTTGTGGCGACTGGGAGCATCGGGCTTATGGCGACGTTGTCGCGCGCCTCGTTCTTGGCGGCAGGGGTGCTGATCCTGAGCGTCATGGGATTCATGGCGCCACGGAAACCGGTTCTGATGACTATGGTGCTCATCGGAATCCTTTCCGCACCTTTGTGGGCCCCGCACGCCGTCAAGGAGCGGATCGCGTTTACATTTACTCAGGAGCAGGCGGAAGGGCAAATCCATCTGGGGACGTTGCGGATCGATACCTCGACATCGGATCGGCTCCGTTCGTGGCACCAGTCATTTGAATTATGGCAAAAATTCCCGCTCTGGGGGACAGGCGTCACGGGAGGGCCTTTTTTAGATGCGTGGTACCCGAGGGTTTTGTCGGAGACGGGTCTGCTCGGTCTCGTCGCGTACTTTGTCCTTATCGGGTCGATTTTCCGTATTGGCATCACGTCCTACCGGCATGCGACTGATCAGTTTTCACGCGGGGTCGCGTTAGGATTTTTGTTGGGGCTTGCGGGCCTCCTAGTGCATGCCATCGGATCGAACACGTTTCTCATCGTGCGGATTATGGAACCGTTCTGGCTGTTCACGGCGTTGGTAGTCAAGGGACTCCAGTTTGCGCAGGCGAACGAACCCTCCGAACGTGAGGCGAGTGCTCCTTCGATTACCGTGAGGATGGATCAGCCGGCTAGAAAACCTGCCTTCGGCAGATCGCGCTTTGCCAAGCCCAATCTCTGAATCCTTGCGGGGATGTATTGGGAGAGTAGTAGTAATGCCGTGAACGGGATTTCGCTTGGCCGTGCCACCGTCCTGTTGATACTCAGCCGGGCGGTGACCTATGGGCTGGCATTGGTCAACTCGATTGTCCTGGCACGCGCTCTCGGGGTGGACCGCCTCGGCGCCTATGCCTACGCGATGGGGCTTGCCGGGCTGTTCGCGCTGCTGCCGAACTTCGGGATCAACACCGTTGTCACCCGCACCTTCGCCCGGCCACCGGAAACCGGCCCGGGAGTCCTGGCGAGCGCTCTTCGTGCACAGACCCTGCTTGCGGGCGTAGTTTGTCTTGCAATTCCTGTTTTCGCAGCGATGCTGCCGGGTCAGCCGATTCCCCTTCGCTACGTGGTACTGGCAGCCTTGCAACTAGCACTGGGCACACTGAGCTGGCCCTACTTAGCAGTCCTGGCAGGGTATGCGCGGTACGATCGCGTGGCACTGGTGGAACTGGCCGCCGGCGTCATTGGGACGACTTTTCTCCTTGGAGCGGCTGTGCTGTATGGCGATGTTGTTGCGGTATTGGTGGCGCACGTCCTGGGGGCAGGGATTGCCGTGCTGGTCGCACGAAAGGCCGCGCAACCATTCCGCGGCAAGTCTGAGGGGTCGCCAGCTATAGGCATCGGCACGCTCCTGCGGCAAGCGGCCCCGTTCGGCGCGGTGGCGGCGGCGCAGAGCCTCTACACGCGACTGGATATTCTTCTTTTGGGACAGATGGCAACAACGGCGGCCCTCGGTCTCTACAGCGTTGCCTATAAGCCGACGAACATGCTCGTCTATTTCGGAAGCACTGTGGCGGTAGCGCTGTTCCCTCTCCTGGCCCAGCCGCCACGTCCAGGGACGATGATTCCCTTTCAACGGGCCATGCGAGGCTTGGGTGCCGCGGGTCCCGCCATGGCGTTGACCTTGAGCGGCCTCGCCGGTCCTTTGCTCCAATCCTTGTACGGCTCCGAGTATGTGTCGGCCGCCCCGATTTTCGTTGTCTTGGCCTGGTCGGCCGCAGTGAACTGGCTCTATGCGCCGCTGGGAATCGCCCTTCAGGCCAGGGGCCGAGAGCGCGGATGGCTGGCAAGCCTGATGTGCGCCTTGCTGCTAAACGCAGCGAGCAACTTGTGGGCCATCCCTCGCTGGGGTGCGCTCGGGGCAGCCGCGGCCACGTTAGCGTCAGAGATTGTATTGCTCCTATTAGGTACAGTGTTGGCCTGTCGAGAGTTGGGAAAATTACCTCCACTCAAGCCTGTTGTCGTCGGTCTTAGTGCTACCGTTACGGGCGGTGTAGCGATGTGGCTCCTACATGAAGGAAGTGCATGGTTGGCAACGGTAGTCGCGCTTATCATTTATGGAGGTATCCTTGTTGTGTTTCGGGTCGTAAATGTCGCGGATGCTGCAATGCTGATCAGGTGGGTGCGAGAAGTCGTTCCGAAGTGGTCACATGGTTGAGGAGTAACAAACCATGCAGTGTAGAATAAGCACGATAAGCCAAGACAGGCACAAGTCACTATCACTTTAAGATGGGATAATGTATGGACTTAGTTTTGTGGAATCGAATTGCTATCCGGATTTATCGATTATCCAAGGGGAAAATTCAAGATCCTGCTGTCAATGTGAACTGTAGCGAATTCGAAGTCAATAACTGGATTATATCCGAATTTATTTTCCAAAAGCTGGTGCCGATCGTTGGCGTGACTCCCTATCCTATTAATGAATTGGCGCTGATGGTTTCTGCGGTGTGTCGGCTGAAGCCCACACATATATTCGAATGGGGAACCAATATCGGGAAATCCGCAAGAATTTTCTATGAGACAGCGAAGCATTTCGGCTTATCCCCTGAGATCCATTCGATTGATTTGCCCGATGAAATTGACCACCACGAACATCCCAAGGAAAAGCGCGGGATGTTCGTTAAAGGCATACCTGTTGTTAGGCTTTATCAGGGCGAAGGGGTAGAGACAGCGCTGGAAATATATCGCAAGGTGTCTAAGATGTGCAGGCCTCTTGTTTATATCGATGGCGATCATAGCTACACAGCGGTGAAGAGAGAATTGGGTGAAATTATCAAAAATATGCCAAACGCTAGTATCCTTTTGCATGATACGTTCTATCAATCTGCTGAATCGTGCTATAACTTAGGGCCTTATAAAGCAATCACGGATACTCTGTCTAATATGCCTCATCGGTATAAAAATATCTCTACCAATACCGGATTGCCTGGCATGACCCTCCTGTATCACCTTTAGGCGCAACATTTG
>VBOK01000179.1 GCA_005877565.1 Nitrospirota bacterium | reverse complement strand
GAGGAGTTCCAGCGCCTGGGCGTGCTGGGGGACTGGAACAATCCATACCTCACCATGACCTACGACTACGAGGCGGCCATTCTCCGTGAGTTCGGCAAATTCGTGAAGGGCGGCGGGGTTTACAAGGGAAAGAAGCCGGTCCTCTGGTGTCCAGTGGATGAGACCGCCCTGGCCGAAGCCGAGGTCGAGTACGAAGACCACACCTCACCGTCCATCTACGTGAAGTTTCCAATTCAAGCGACACTGCGGGAATTAGCTAACCATCATATTGCTTTGCCGCTTGGCGCAGGCATCTCTCAAGTTTCGATCGTAATCTGGACAACCACACCTTGGACGCTGCCCGCCAACCAGGCCGTGTGCCTGCATCCGGATTTCGACTATGCGTTCGTGCGGGTCGGAGACGAGGTGCTGGTGATCGCGGAGAAGCTGGTGGACGCAGTTGCCAAGGCCTGCAGGCTTTCCGGTTACGACGTTCTCGGCGTCAGGAAGGGACGGATCAAGTTGGGCGGGTTCGAGGGCTTGCGCTGTCGCCGCCCGGTGTCGGAGGGCACCTCGCCGATCCTGCTCGGCGAGTTCGTCACCCTGGAACAAGGGACGGGATGCGTGCACATCGCGCCGGGGCACGGGCAGGAAGACTACGAGCTGGCCCTCAAGTACAACGACCCGCACGGTCTGCCTGTGATCCAGACGCCGTTGGAAGTCCTGGCGCCCGTGGACGATCAGGGTCGGTTCACGGACGCGGCCCCGGAATGGCGGGGGAAGACCGTCTTCGAGGCGAACCCGCTGATCGTGCAGAAGATGAAGGCGTCGGGCGTGTTGCTCGGGGAAGGGACCTTTACGCATCCCTACCCGCATTGCTGGCGATGCAAGAACCCCGTGATCTTCCGCGCCACCGATCAGTGGTTCGTCTCGATGGAGAAGAACGATCTCCGGAAGAAGGCGCTCGAGGAGATCGACAGCCGCGTGCGCTGGATTCCGAAGTGGGGCCGCGACCGCATCTACGGCATGATCCAGAGCAGACCCGACTGGTGCCTTTCCCGCCAGCGCGTGTGGGGTGTGCCGATTCCCGGATTCTCCTGCCAGAAATGCGGGCACGTTCTCTACTCGCCGGAGATCGTTGAGCATGTCGCCAGGCTGGTCGAGCAGCACGGCACCGATGTGTGGTTCGAACGGGAGGCCGCTGAACTGCTGCCGACGGGCACAACCTGTTCGAAATGCGGCGGACACGACTTCGACAAAGAGCGGGACATCCTGGACGTGTGGTTCGAATCCGGCGTGAGCCACGCGGCGGTCCTCAAGCCGCGGGGCAAAGCGGCCGGACAGGTGTGGTGGCCGGCTGATCTCTACCTGGAAGGCTCCGACCAACACCGCGGCTGGTTCCACAGCACGCTGCTGGCCGGCATCACCACCGACGGGCGCGCGCCCTACAAGTCCGTGCTCACGCACGGCTTCGTCGTGGACGGCGACGGCAAGAAGATGTCGAAGTCGGCCGGCAACGTCGTGGCGCCCCAGGAAGTCATCAAGCAGCATGGCGCGGAGATCCTGCGCCTGTGGGTGGCGGCCCAGGACTACCGGGAAGACGTCCGCATCTCGCCGGCCATCCTCTCGCACCTCGTGGACGCCTACCGCAAGATCCGGAACACGGCCCGCTTCCTGTTGAGCAATCTGGCCGATTACGATCCGGCTCGGGACGCCAAGCCTGACGAACGGCTCTCCGAGCTCGACCGGTGGGCGCTCATGCGGCTGCACGACCTTATTGACCGTGTCCGCCGGGGGTACGAGGAGTACGAGTTCCACCTGATCGTCCACGCGCTGAACAACTTCTGCTCGGTGGACCTGAGCGCGATCTACTTCGATATCTTGAAGGACCGGCTCTACACCTTCCACAAGGGCGCCCCGGCGCGCCGGGCCTCCCAACGGGTGCTCCACGAAACCTTGCTGGCCTTGACGAAGCTGATGGCGCCGGTGCTGAGCTTCACGGCGGAGGAGATCTGGCAGGGCATCGCCGAGCGGCAGCGCGAGACGGACAGCGTCCATCTGACGCAGTTCCCGAAGGCGGACCCGCGGTACCGTGACACGGAACTGGAAAAACGGTGGGAGCAGTTGCTCGATGTGCGATCCAAGGTACAAGCAGAGTTAGAGAATAAGCGTCGCGAGAAACTGATCGGAGCGCCGCTTGAAGCCAAAGTCCTGATAGACGCTAATCCAGAGAAATACGACTTGCTCAAACGATACGAGCAGGACGAGGACTTGCCTGGGCTCTTCATCGTGTCTCAAGTTGAACTGAAGAAAGTGACTCATCTGCCCCACTATCCAGACTTTGAAGTGAAAGTCGTCAAGGCGGAGGGCGGCAAGTGCACGCGCTGCTGGCGCTACCAGACCAGCGTCGGCGCGAACGCGGCACACCCGGAGCTTTGCGACCGCTGCGTCGAGGCAATAGCTTGATGGGCATCGGTTTGGGGCACAAGCGGCACTTGGGCCTCATGCTGATGATCGTGTCCTCCGTGATCGCCCTCGACCAGTTCACGAAATGGTTCGTGACCAGCGCAATGCGGCTGCACGAGTCCATCTCCGTCATCCCCGGCCTCTTCAACATCACCTATATCCGGAACTCCGGCGCGGCGTTCGGCATCCTGGCCGGCACCCATGCCGGGTTCCGCCTGCTGTTCTTCGGGCTCACGTCGGTCCTGGCCCTCGCCCTGCTCGGCACGATCTACGTGCGGCTGTCGCCCGCCGATTGGGTCGGCCAGGTCAGCGTGTCCGCGATCTTCGGCGGGGCCGTCGGCAACCTCATCGACCGCATCCGCTCCGGCGAAGTCATCGACTTCCTCGACCTCTCACTCATGGGCCATCACTGGCCCGCCTTCAACGTGGCCGATGCGGCGATCACCGTCGGCGTGGGCTTCCTGATTCTGCACTTCTTCCGGCACAAGTCAGAGGTCCATACGTAGGTGACCCGCCGCGTGACCGTCTCCGCGGGCGAGACCCCGAAGCGCCTTGACGTTTTCCTCAGCACCCACACCGCTGGCCTCTCCCGCGCCGCCGTCCAGCGTCTGATCGGGCAGGGCGCCGTCACAGTCAACGGGAGACCGGCCAAACCCTCGCTCAAGATCAAGCCGGGCGATGCGATCGAGTGGGACGTCCCGCAGCCAACGCCGCTCGAGATCGCCGGCGAACCGATCCCCTTGGAGATCCTGTTCGAGGACGGACACCTGCTGGTCCTCAACAAGCCGGCGGGCCTCGTGACGCATCCGGCGCCAGGGCACTGGAGCGGGACGCTGGTGAACGCGCTCCTGTATCACCTGCAGAAGGAAAAGGGGACAGATTTATTTTTGCCAAAAAATAAATCTGTCCCCTTTTCGGGCATCGGCGGCCGCGAGCGGCCCGGCCTCGTCCATCGGCTGGACAAGGGCACGAGCGGCGTGATGGTGATCGCCAAGACCGATGCGGCGCATCAGGGTCTCTCGAAGCAGTTCAAGGCCCATACCATCCGTCGGGTCTACCTGGCGCTGGTCAGGGGGGCGGCGAAGGGCAAGATGGGTCGCGTGGAGCTGGCCATCGGACGCGACACCAAAAACCGGAAGAAAATCTCGCCCCGGACGACCTCGCCGCGCGAAGCGGTCACGGAGTTCCAAGTCGTGGAACGGTTCGGGGCGAAGAGATTGGCAAATGAAGCAACGCTGGTGGAGGTGCATCCCCAGACGGGCCGCACGCATCAGATCCGGGTCCATCTCGCCTCGCTCGGCCATCCCGTGCTCGGCGATGAGGCCTACGGAGGCCGCAAGGTCTGCGTGCTCGGCGATCTGACCATCGTTTCGACAGGAGATGTAGGGGCAGCCCCCCTGTGGTTGCCCATTGTCCGGGCAGGCACGGCGCGCTGTGCCCCTACGCGGGCAGGTTAGCGGCTTTGCAGAAGGCGGTTCGTAGCTCCGCGTAGGTCTGCGTGACGGGGAACTGCGGGAACTCCTTGGCGATGTTCGCGGGCGGGCGGAAGAAGATGCCGGCGTCGGCGGCGTTGAGCATGCTGGTGTCGTTGTAGGAGTCGCCGGCCGCGACCACGCGGAAGTTGAGAGCCTTGAGGGCCAGCACCGAGGCCTGTTTTTGATCGGGCAGGCGCAGGTGGTAGTTGACGATCCGCCCGTCCGGCGCGACCTCCAGTGTGTTGCAGAAGAGCGTTGGGTAGTCGAGCTGCTTCATCAGTGGCGCCGCGAACTGCTCGAAGGTGTCGGAGAGGATGATCACCTGGCAGCGCGCCCGCAGCCACGCCAGGAAGTCCTTCGCGCCGTCCAGCGGCGCCAACGTGGCGATCACGCCCTGGATGTCTTTCAGCGTGAGCCTGCGTTCCTCCAGGATCTTCAACCGCCGCTTCATCAGCACGTTGTAGTTCGGCTCGTCCCGCGTCGTCAGGCGCAGCTCGGGAATCTTCGTCTTCTCCGCGACGTTGACCCAGATCTCGGGTGTCAGGACTCCTTCCATGTCCAGACACGCGATGACGGGTTTAATCGGCATCCAGCACCTCGCGCACTTTTCGCGCAAGCGTCTGCGGCGTGAAGGGCTTCTGTAGAAACGCCATGCCTGGGTCCAGCTCCCCATGATGGAGCATAGCCTTGCCGGTGTAGCCCGACGTCAAGAGGACCTTCATGTTGGGGCGCAAGGGCTTCAGCCGTTCCGCTAACTCGCGCCCGCTCATCTCCGGCATCACCATATCGGTGACCATCAAATGGATCAGTCCCTCATGCTGCCCGGAGAGACGCACGGCGTCTTCCCCCTGCGCCGCTTCCAGCACCGTGTATCCCTGGGTTTGGAGGGTTGTCTTCGCTAGCTTCCGAACCCCGGCATCGTCTTCCACCAGGAGGAGGGTCTCCGAGCCGCGGGGCAACGGCTCCTGGGCTTTGCCTGGTACGATGGCCTCAGCGACTCCTTCAATCCTCGGCAGATAGATTCTGAACGTGGTCCCGCGCCCGGGCTCACTGTACACCCAGATGTTGCCGCCGCTCTGTTTCACGATCCCATAGACTGTGGAAAGCCCAAGCCCCGTGCCCTTGCCCTCCTCTTTGGTGGTGAAGAAAGGCTCGAAGATACGCGCCTGGGTCTGCTTGTCCATCCCGCATCCGTTATCGCTGACGGCGAGCATGACGTAGCGGCCAGGGCTGACACCGACATGCCTTCGGGCATAATCCGTGTCCAGCACGACATCCGCCGTCTCGATCGTGAGACGGCCCCCATCGGGCATGGCGTCGCGGGCATTCACCACCAGGTTCATCAGGATCTGCTGGATCTGCCCTGGATCGGCCTTCACAGGTGTCGAACCTGGGCTGAGAATCGTCAGGAGGTCAATGTCCTCGGCGATCATCCGCTTCAGCATCGTGTCCATGTTGGCGACCACGGCATTGAGATCCAGGACTCTTGGTTGCAAGACTTGCTGACGGCTGAAGGCCAGCAAGTGGCGTGTCAGCGTCGCGGCTTTTTCCCCGGCTTGCCTGATATGCTCAGCCGTATTACGGTGGGGATCCCCTACAGGAAGCGAGAGGAGCATGAGCTCACTGAACCCATTGATCACCGTCAGCATGTTGTTGAAGTCATGGGCAATGCCGCCGGCAAGCCGACCGATCGCCTCCATTTTCTGGGATTGGCGCAACTGCGCCTCCAGACTCTTACGCTCGGTGATGTCGGTGGCGATCCCGCAAATCGCGTACACCTCCCCTTCTGTGTTGCGCAGCGGGAACTTAGAAACGATGCTGGTGTACAGTTCGTCCTGGTGGCGGGCGACTTCCTCGAATTCCAGCGCCACGCCGGCTTGGAGCACCTTGAGATCATTCGCGCGAAACGCGGCCGCCTGCTCTGGCGGAAAAATTTCGGCGTCTGTCTTGCCCAGGATTTGCTCAGGGGTTAAAACAGTGAGCTTTCCAAACTGGGGATTGACGTACAAGTAGCGGCCCTCGGTGTCCTTGAGAAAAATGATCGCTGGACTGTTGTCCAAAATCTTCTGAAGCCGCTTCTCGCTTTCCCGTAGCGCCTCTTCCGCCTTCCGGCGCTCCCGGCGGCTCGCCGCTTCACGCAACTCCCGATCAATGGCAGGGATGAGCCGCTTGAGATTACCTTTCAGGAGGTAATCATGGGCGCCGGCTTTCATGGTGGCCACCGCTGTTTCCTCGGTGATCGTGCCGGAGACGATAATGAACGGCAGGTCGTGTCCCCGTTCTTTCAGCAGCGCCAGTGCAACCGTCGAATTGAAGTTGGGGATGCTATAGTCAGCGATCACCATGTCCCACTGTTGGCGAGCCAGAGCGCGATCCATCGCAGCGGCAGACTCCACGCGTTCGTGCATCGGGTCGTAGCCGCCCCGGCGCAGTTCATGCAACAAGAGCTGGGTGTCGTCTTCGGAGTCTTCGACGATCAGGATGCGAAGGGGCCTGCTCATTTAGGTTCTCTCAGGGTGGGCGGAGGTTCGTTCATGAGCAGCCAATAGAGCTTGATTTGCCGCACAGCCTCGGTAAACTGCTCAAAGTTCACCGGCTTGACGATGTAGCTGTTGACGCCCAATTGGTAGCTCTCTGTGATGTCGCGGTCCTCCCGCGAAGAGGTCAGCACGACCACTGGGATCATCCGGGTGCGGGGATCCTCCTTCATGCGCCGCAGCACTTCCAGCCCATCCACTTTGGGCAGTTTGAGATCGAGGAGCACCACATGGGGGCTGTTCTCGATACGTCGGTCCTTG
>VBOK01000178.1 GCA_005877565.1 Nitrospirota bacterium | reverse complement strand
TACCGACGATCAGGAGAAAAAAACCAACAAAGCGGGAGGGGAGGCGGAGACTTCGAAGGCGCCCGATCCGGAAGAGGCGAAGCGTCAGGCCAGGCGGAAGCTGAAGCCGGTCGGGCCGATCATGAAGCCGTTGAGCGACGAGGAAATCAAGAAGTTGCTCTACGACCCGGAAGACAAGGAACGGGAGAACCTGCTGGATGCGATGCCCAAGGGCCAGGACTATGACGATCATGATGGTTTCTAATCCAGC
>VBOK01000177.1 GCA_005877565.1 Nitrospirota bacterium | reverse complement strand
GTCGACTTTCTCCGCAAACCCTTTCACGAACTTCCGCATCTTCTCGAGACTCTTTTCGCTGGGCTCAGCCACGGCCTCCCTCATGCAGCGTGGAGACAGCATTCTGCGGAACGCTGAACGCTGAACGATGAATGCTGAACGCTGAATGTCATTGTTCCGGGTTCAAGTCCAGTTCATCATTCATAGTTCTGCGTTCAGCGTTGAGTGCCGTGTGCTATAATCCCGCCGGTTTTGCGAGGGCTGCATGTGAGTGCCGACTCACTCGTCAATAAGTTGACGGCCTTTCTCGCGGACGATCTCGAACGGACGGCTGCGGCCAAGCTCGCCGGCCGGCTGGCAGAGGGCGGGCACGCAGCGGCCGCGTTCGAGCTGCTCACCGAGCTGCGGGAAGGCTCCCGCAAGGTGGCGTCCGCGGCTGTCGAGGCCTTGCCCGAGGTGGTGGCGCTCCTTCCGGGAGAGGCGGTCGTCACCTGGATTGATCTCGCCGTCTCGCTGAACGAGCAGTCTGGCGCCGCCTCCATCAAGTTCTGTAAAGAGAGCGCCGGCCTCCTGCAGGCGATGGACTCTGGGGTCGCCGGACCGGCGCTGGCGATGGCTTTGGAGTTGGCGGAACAAGACGCCAACGTGGCGCTGGAAGGCTTCCGTCAGGCTGCAGGGGTGGCGGCCGCAGCGGGTGTGGAAGCCCTGTTACTGTGGGGGCAGATCGGCGCGGACCTCGCCAAGTTGGATTACGTGCTGGGAATCGAATACCTCCGGCGCGGTCCTGAGATCCTGAAGGTCCTGGCCAGCGAGGACCTGAAAGCCTGGGCGTCGGTCAGCGTCAAGCTCGTGTCGCCCAACAGCCTGGGCAAGCCCGATTACATGGCGGCGCTGGCCTTCTTCCGGACGAGCCCCGCGTTGCTGGGGGACCTCGCCACGCCAGCGGTGCGCCGCCGGGTGCTGGCGCTCAGTGGCGTGCTGGCGGACCACTCGCCCGAACAGGCCGTCGGGTTCCTGGGCGAAGCGCCCGGATGGCTGCGCCTCATCCGCGACCCGCAGTGGCAGGAGCGAGTGCTCCAGTATGGGACGTTGATTGCGGAGCGGGACGCGGCGGCGGCCCTGGCCTACCTGCGCCGCGCGCCGGAGGTGATTGACCTGGCCGATCCGGACGCGCCCGCCCCCCCTCCCGCAACGATGGACCGGTTCGACAAGTGGTACCGCGGCGGGATGGAGGTGCTGGCGTACAATCCCGACGCGGCGCGCGCCTACTTCGCGGTCGAGACCCGCAAGGCGCTGGAGGCGATCGAAGAGGCCGCCAGCGGCGTGGCGTTGCGCAGCGTGGCCCGGGTGCTCAAGCTCTTCGCGGAGGGACTGAGCGGCCATCCAGTGACGATTCGCCCGCTTGATGGAAGTAAAGGGGACGAGAGCACGATCGCCTTGCCCGCGCGGATGCGGCGCTACCCGTCCAAAGAAGACAACCTACGCATGTACAAGGTGCTGACCGCGCACGAGGCTGGCCATCTGGAATATGGCACGTACGACCTGCCACTCACCCGTCTGGCGGACCTGGCCGCCCAGGCCGGACTCCGTTATGGCCGCGCCTCCGCTTCGCCGCCGACTTCTCTTGAAGAGTTCTTCCAACTGTATCCCCATCCGCTGTTGATCCGGGACCTCTGGATGATGGCGGAGGACGCCCGCATCGAAGCCTGTCTCAAGGCGGAGTATCCGGGTCTGCGGCGCGATATGGAAGCCGTGGCGCGGGAGGAAGTCGCCCGGCGATCCCTGACCCACGGCATGTCGGTCCGCGAGCTGATCGTCGAGTTGTTGCTGGAGATGTCAGCCACCGATCCCGACGAAGTCCGCGTCCCCGACGCGCTGGCGGACGTCGTGGAGCGGGCGTGGGCGCTGCTGCGGGTGGTCTCCATTCCGCAGGCGACGGCCGAGGACGTCGTTCGGGCGGTCCATCGCGCGTACGTGCTGATTGAAGAGCTCACTGCGAAAGAGCTGCCAACGCCTCCGGCGGGGGCTTCCGAAGGTTCAAACCAGCCGCTCCAACCACGCGCCGGCGAGGAGCAAGGCGGCGCCTATCGGCCCGTGGAGACCTTCGCCCATCGCGGCGTCATGGATGCCACGCGTGTGCGAGAACCCGAAGGAGGTGTCGGCTCCCACGGCGAACCATCTCTGTCAGGAGGATCAAGGTCCCGGCAGGCGCCTCGCGTGCGACGTGACGCGGCATCGGTCCCAACGCCGGTGGAAGGACTGCCGTCCGCGTCACTGGCGGACGATGCGCGTGTGATCCCGGAGGAGGAAACTGGCGCTGCTTCGCTTGCGCTGCCTGGCGTGCGCACGTTCCTCTACGACGAATGGGATGGCCAGATCCAGGACTACCGGACGCGCTGGTGCCGGGTCGTCGAGCAGACGGCTCCCGAAGGCACGGAGGAGTTCATCGGGCTGGTCCGGAGCCGGTACGGGGGCGTGGTGAGCCTGATCCGCCGCTACTTCGAAGGGATCCGTCCGCCGGGGCTGAGGCGGATGCGCCGCCAAGCGGACGGCGAGGAAGTGGATATCGAGGCGGCGGTGGAGGCGCTGGTCGAGCGGAAGGCGCACGTCAGCGCGTCGGAGTTCGTGTACATCCGCCGGGACCGGCGTGACCGGGACGTGGCCGCGGCGTTTCTCGTGGACCTGAGCGGCTCCACCGGCCAGCAGATCGGGCCGGGCGGCGCGCGCATCATCGACGTCGAAAAAGAAGGCCTGGTGCTGCTGTGCGAGGCGCTGGAAGCGATCGGCGATCAGTACGCGGTGTACGGGTATTCCGGGCAGTCCCGCCATGACGTGCAGATCCTGGTGCTGAAAGACTTCGACGAGCGGTACGGACCATCGGTGTGGCGGCGTATCGACGCGGTCCGGCCCCTGGTGCAGAACCGGGACGGCGCGGCGATCCGGCACGCCCTGCGTCGGCTGTCGGAGCGGGCCGCCAAGGTCAAGCTCCTCGTGATGCTGAGCGATGGCCGCCCGCTGGACGATGCTTACCAGGAGGAGTACGCCCTGGAAGACACCAAGGCGGCGCTGCGGGAGGCAAAGGCTCTGGGCGTGCATCCGTTCTGCATCACGGTGGATCGGGAGGCCCGCGGGTACTTGGAGCGGATGTATGGCGATGTCTGCTACCTCATCATTGATCGGGTCGAGAGCCTCCCCGAGCGCCTGCCGCGGATCTATAAGGCGTTGACGACCTGATGGATCCGAATACCGGCGAGCGGGAGGTTCCCAAATGGCTCTACAAGCTGTTCACCGGGCACGCCTACCCGTACGTGCGTCGCCAGGCGAAGTTCGCGAAAGACGTCAGGCCGGGGGAGGAACGTCCGGAGCCCACGGCCGACGAGATCAAGGCCAAGTTCTGGGAGATCTTTCCCCAGTGCCGGCTCAAGGTTCTGCAGGAGGTCAAAACCGGGATGATCGTCGGCTTCGTCGAGTTGGGGGAGTACGAGCCGGGGACGTACCAGGAACTGATCGATAACCCGGAGGAACGTTATACGTGAAGAAAGAAGTCAGGAAGTTCTTACGATTAACGTATAACGTTTAACCATAACACGGGGGCAACCAGTGGGACGCGAGAAGATCACGGTCATCGGCGCCGGGAATGTCGGGGGCACGACCGCGCAGCGCCTGGTAGAGTCCGGTCGGTACGACGTGGTGCTGCTCGACATTGTGGACGGCATTCCGCAGGGGAAGAGCCTGGATCTGATGCAGGCGGCTCCGCTGGTCGGCTCCAAAGGACGCATCGAGGGTACGACAGACTACAAGGTCTCGGCCGGGTCGTCCCTCGTCGTCATCACGTCGGGCGTGCCCCGCAAGCCGGGGATGAGCCGGGAACAGTTGCTGGAGACCAACGCCAAGATCGTCCGGGACGTCGTGAAGCAAGTGGCGGTGGTCTCGCCCAACGCGATCTTGGTGGTGGTCACCAACCCGCTGGACGCCATGACCTACGTCGCCCAAAAGGTCAGCAAGTTCCCGCGCGAGCGCGTCGTCGGCATGGCCGGCGTGCTGGATTCAGCTCGGCTGCAATCGTTTATCGCGGCGGAACTCAAGGTCTCGGTGGACAGCGTCCAGACGATGGTGCTCGGCGGGCACGGTGATCAGATGGTCCCTTTGATCCGGTACACAACCGTGGCGGGAGTGCCGCTGAGCGAGTGGCTCCCGAAGGAGCGGATTGACGCGCTGGTGAAGCGCACCCAGGAGGGCGGAGCCGAAGTCGTCTCGCTCCTGAAAACGGGCAGCGCCTACTACGCCCCGTCAGCCTCCATCGTTGCGATGGTGGACGCGATCATGCTGGACAGCAAGAAGATCATGCCGTGCGCGGCCCTGTGCCGGGGCGAGTACGGAGTGGATGGCCTATTCGTGGGCGTGCCGGTGAAGCTGGGGCGCCGCGGCGTCGAGGAAGTCGTGCGGCTTTCGCTGACGAAGGATGAGCAGGCAGCGCTCGCGAAGTCCGCGGCGGCGGTC
>VBOK01000007.1 GCA_005877565.1 Nitrospirota bacterium | reverse complement strand
GATGCCGATGCCGACCACCAAGGCGCGTCCGCTCGCCGAGCCGGTTCCGACCGCGTCAACCAGGATGCCGGCCAGCTTGCGCCCCACCCCGCCTCGGATGGCGAGCACGTCGTTAGGCCACTTCAGCCTGACGTCGAGGCTGGTCAGCGTGCGGATGGTGCGGAACACTGCCACCGCAGCGAGCATGGGGGTCCAGGTGACCATTTCCGAGGGAAGCCTCCGGGCCAGGAGAATGGACACGTACAGATTGAGCCCGCGAGGGGAGAGCCAAGTCCGCCCCAATCGGCCACGGCCCGCCGTTTGGGACTCAGCGACCACCACGGTGCCATCTGGCGAGCCCTGATGCGCAAGATCCGCCAGGACGCGGTTCGTCGAATCCACTTCATCGTGCAGGAGGAGAGTCGCCCCGATCACGCGGGTTGCCAGATGCGGGCGGATCGCGTCCAACGCGAGAGGGGTAGGTAGTCCTGTCACCGGGGGACGATATCCATGCTGAAGCGAGCCGCCGGGGCCGAGTGTGTCAGCGCGCCGACGGAGATGAGGTCCGGCCCTGCCGCGGCGATCTCGCGCACGTTGCCCAAGGTGACCCCGCCCGACACTTCGATCGTGGCGCGTCCCTTGATCATCTCGACGGCTTTGCGGATGGCGGGCACCTTCATGTTATCGAGGAGGATAATATCGGCGCCCCCGTCGAGAGCCGCTTGCACGACATCGAGCGATTGGACCTCGACTTCGATCTTCAGGCCGTGCGGGGCCCGTTCCCGGGCCTGTAGGCAAGCTCTGGCAACGTCGCCGCCGGCCAGCGCGAGATGGTTGTCCTTGATCAGGATGCCGTCCGCCAGACCGTAGCGGTGATTCGCCCCGCCGCCCAGCGTCACGGCCCATTTCTCCAAGGCCCGCAGGCCAGGCGTCGTCTTCCGGGTATCGATGATTCTGGTCTTGAACCCCTTCACCGCGTCGCAGAATTTCGCCGTCAGCGTGGCGATGCCGGACAGCCGCTGCAGGAAATTCAGGGCCACACGCTCGCCATTCAGGATGTACCGTCCATCTCCTGTGACTGTGAGGACTGCAGCGCCGGCTGGGACCCTGTCGCCGTCTGCGAAGGACAGAGTGTTGGTCAACGACGGGTCCACCTGTGCGAAGACCTCGACCGCGACAGCGAGACCGGCCAGGGCAAGTCCCTCAGGCTCTTCGGCGACGATCGTCCCGCTTGCTGGCACGTGTGTGCGAAACAGGGCCTGGGTCGTGACATCGCCCGTTCCCAGGTCTTCGGCTAGAGCGCAAGCGACGATCTCGCGAATGTTCATCCCGCACCTCCGGCCATCGCGCGCAGGCGCTCCAATTCTGTGGAGAGCTTATCGTGCTCCAGGCGGCATTCCTCGTGCCTGGCCCTTGTTTTCTTCAGGATGTCAGGAGGCACTTTCGCAACATAGTCCGGGTTCGAGAGCTTCTTTCCATCCTGTTCCATTTGCGCGGTCAACTCTTTCAGGCGCTTCTCAATGCGGCTTTTTTCCTTTGCAACGTCAATGAGACCTGCCATGTCCAAGTAAATCTCCCCCGCCCCTCCGTTAGGGAAGGAAAGAGACCCCATCGCGGCGTGCAGAGGACGCTCGGTGCCCGATCCGATGTGCAACTCACTGATCTTGGCGAGCGCGACGATCCTCGGCCGGTTTGCCTCGAGATGGTGTCTGATTCCCGAATCGTCCACGAGGACAAGGGCCCTGAGCTTGTGCGACGGCGCAAGGCTGTGGACACCGCGCAAGTCGCGCACAGCGGACACGACAATCTTGGTGGCGTCAATCTCGCGTTCGACAATCTGATCGACGAGCGCTCCGTTCGGAGAGGGATACAACATCACCATGATACTCGGGCCGTTGTGAGGAATAGCTTGCCAGATTTCTTCGGTGATAAAGGGCATGAAGGGATGCAAGAGCCGTAGGAGCGTCTCGAAACTTTCCACCAGGGTTGCACGTGTGCAGGCGGTTGCAGCTGCGTCCTTGCTGGCGAGGTCGAGCTTGGCGAATTCAAGGTACCAGTCACAGTACTCGTGCCAGATAAAGTGATAGACGGTGTTGGCTGCTTCATCGAAACGGTATTCCTCGAGCGACCGGTTGACTTCCCCGATACAGCGGTGGAGACGGCTCATGATCCATCGGTCGGCGATGGGCCGATCGGCCAACGGGGCTTCCGCGCGGGGGCCGTCCAGATTCATCAGGATGAACCGCGCGGCGTTCCACAACTTGTTGGCGAAGTTCCGGTAGCCCTCGATGCGCTCCTCCGAGAGCTTGATGTCCCGTCCGGGCGAAGCCATCGCGGCAAGGGTGAATCGCAAGGCGTCGGTTCCGTACTTGTCCATCACTGCCAAGGGATCGATGACGTTGCCCTTGGACTTGCTCATCTTCTGGCCTTCGGCATCCCGCACCAGAGCGTGGATGTAAACGTCCCGGAAAGGCTCCTGCCCCATGAACTTGAGGCCCATCATGATCATCCGGGCAACCCAAAAGAAGAGGATGTCAAAGCCGGTCACCAGGGTAGAAGTCGGATAAAACTTCTTGAGTTCTGGTGTCTCGTCTGGCCAGCCGAGTGTCGAGAACGGCCAGAGTGCGGACGAGAACCACGTATCCAGCACGTCAGGGTCTTGGATCATTGGGTCAGAGTGGCCGCAGCCTGGGCAATGGGAGGGGGCTTCCCGTGCAACGACAGGGGTTGCATCATCAGGGATGATCCAGGTTCCGTCCGGCAACGTGTGGAGCAACCGGTCCTCGTTGCATCTCCGGCAGTACCACGCCGGAATCTGGTGCCCCCACCAGATCTGTCTGGAGATGCACCAGTCCTTGATGTCCCGCATCCAGGCAAGGTAGTTGTTCGTCCATTGCTCCGGAATCAAGCGGATCTGCCCGGATTCGACGGCCTTGATCGCCGGCTCGGCCAGCGGCTGGATCTTGACGAACCACTGTGGCGACAGGTAGGGCTCGACCACCGTCTTACAGCGGTAGCATTTGCCGAGCGCCATTGGATAGTCTTCAACCTTTGCGAGAAATCCTCGTGCACGCAGGTTCTTGACAACCACATCGCGTGCTTCCGCTGTCGGGAGCATGATCAGCTTGCCGCGGAGTTCTTCCTCGACCGCCGCTTCTTGTAGCCCCAGAGGATCAAGATGTGCATGGCGGTCGAACAGCACGATTCGCGGCAGATCGTGGCGCAGGCCGGCCTCAAAATCGTTGAAGTCGTGGGCTGGTGTGATCTTCACCGCGCCGGTCCCGAATTCCCGATCCACCAGAATGGGGTCTCCCACGACTGGGATAGCGCGGTTAGTCAGCGGCAGCTTGACCTTCTTTCCGATGAAGCGGTTGTAACGTGGGTCTTCTGGGTGGACTGCGACGCCGGTGTCCCCCAACATGGTCTCAGGCCGCGTCGTCGCGACGGTCAGATGCGTAGTTGGATCCTCCGCCAGCGGATAGCGGATGTGGTAGAGCTTGCCGGTGGCGTCCTCGTGTTCGACCTCGATGTCGGAAAGCGCGGTCAGGCAGCGCGGGCACCAGTTGATCAGACGTTTCCCGCGATAGATGAGGCCGTCTTCGTAGAGCCGAACGAACACCTCGCGCACGGCCTTCGACAGGCCTTCATCCATTGTGAAGCGCAGGCGGTCCCAGTCGCATGACGACCCAAGGCGCTTGAGTTGCTCGATGATCGCGCCGCCTGATTGTGCTTTCCACTCCCACACCCGCTTGATGAAGGCGTCGCGGCCCAACACCTCGCGCGAAGTTCCTTCCGCCATTAGTTGCCGCTCCACTACGTTCTGCGTGGCGATGCCCGCATGATCCGTCCCCGGCACCCAGAGAGTGTTTCGCCCCTGCATGCGGCGCCAGCGGATCAGGATGTCCTGGAGCGTATTGTTCAGGGCGTGCCCCATGTGTAAGGATCCGGTGATGTTGGGAGGGGGGATCACAATCGCGTACGGAGACCCGGGGCTGGTCACGGAGGCATGGAAATAGCCGCGTTCGGCCCAGGTCTGGTACCAATGGCGCTCAACCTGCTTGGGGTCGTATGTTTTTTCCACGGAAGGTTATCCTAGCACGGAGCGGAAACGACCGGAAGGATGAAAGAATCGGGGAGGTACTCAGGCTTCGGCTGTCAGACGTTCGATCTCTTTCTTGACTTCGGCTTCAGCTTTCGTGCCGACCACGTCCCGCGCCACCTTTTCGATGATCTCCTCGGCAAGCTGCTGAACCATCGGCCTGAGCACATCCGGCAAAGCCTTGCGGGTGACCTCCTGCACGGTCTCCTTGATCAGAACTTTTTCTTCGGCGATGGCGCTTTCGACCAGGACCGGCACCATTCTTTTCAACGACTCTTCGACCTGCTGCTTGAGCAAAGAGGGGACTGTGTCCCGTGCGATCGTTCGTACCACATCCTCGGCTATCTTGGTGACGGCAGTGGTGAGAGGAGTCAGGTCGACGTCAGGTGCATCCGCCATGGCGGTGGCTCCTTTGGCGAGCCACGCTAACAGAGGACTTACCTAATGTCAAGAATTGGCTCATTGACATGACGGGCAAATAGGCTCAGAATCACATACAAAGCTGTAAGTACCAGGTGCCGACAGACTGCCTGCTTTGGTCTCAGAATCACCGCATATGGTCCATGAAGATCGAGAACAACGATGAAACGGGTAGTCGTACCGTTAGCGCATGGGTTTGAAGAAATCGAGACCGTAACGGTTGTGGACATCCTTCGCCGTGCGGGGATTTCCGTGACTATCGCAGGGGTTGAAGGAGGGGCTCCCCCCGCTGCCGTCGAAGGACGGACCGGCATTAAGCTAGTCCCAGACGTAACCATAGATAAGGTCGAAGCGACTGATTTCGACATGATTGTCTTGCCCGGAGGGCTCAAAGGCACCCAGACCCTCGCAAAGGATCAGCGAGTGGCCCGACTGCTGCCACTTTTCCAAAAAGGAGAGCGGTACATCGCCGCCATCTGCGCTGCCCCGACCGTGCTGGCGGCTCATGGATTGATCGCCGGGCGAAAGCTGACCAGCCATCCTTCGGTGAAAGAACAACTCACCGGTGCGATCTACGACGAGGGGCGAGTGGTGATAGACGGGAGATTGGTGACAAGTCGTGGGCCTGGGACAGCGATGGAGTTCGCAATGGCCCTTGTCGAGATTCTGATGGGCAGCCAGAAGGTCGAGGAAATCAATCAAGGGGTGTTAGCGAAAGTCTAATCCTTGAATAGGCTTTCCAGACTGTCCAACGACACGTGTTCCAGGCTGGGGAGCACCAGGTGGGCAGCGGCAAGCTGATCTGGCGGGTAGGTGGTCGCGAGGGCGACCACTTTCATCTTGGCTGACCGGGCTGATTGGATGCCGGCCAGCGAATCCTCAATCACGAGGCATTCCGTGGCCTGGATCGCTGGGATGGGGCGTGGCGGCGCCTCGTTGAGGCGGGCCAGGGCCAGGTGATAGATGGCAGGATCCGGTTTTCCGATCGCAGCGTCCTCAGCGGAGACCAGAACCGCAAAGGCTTTCTCGATCGGCGTGCCGTGAAGCGCGAACTCGATCTGCTGGCGTCTCCCTCCCGACGCGATCGCCAGACGATAGCGCGCGGAGGCACGCATGACGAACTCCACGACTCTCGGGAAGAGAGGGGGCTTGCGCGTCTCCGTCAGGGATGCGAAGAGCGCGGCCTTTCTTTCGGCGATCCATTGTACACGCGCAGGATCGTGCTGGCCCCTGGTCGCTTCCAGAAGCGCGCCGGCACAGGTGCGTTCATCCATGCCGAGGTAGATGCCATAGTACTCCTCTTTCGTGAGGGCCAGTCCGTCTTCGGCCAGCGCTTGTTGGAAGGCGAGGAAATGGATCGGTTCGTCGTCAGCAATCACCCCGTTGAAGTCGAAGATGATCGCCCGCAGAGCTGGAATCGTCATGGCCGCGCAGATTTGAGGGTGCTCACTTCTTCTTTGAGACGGAAGCGCCAGGGTTTGGCTGCCCAGGGGCCGGCGTAGTCCACCCCGATGCGGGGGAAGGCGCCGATCTGGGAGCGCTGGATCTGTTCCTCACGGTCTTCGAGCCATAAGGCCTTGCCACTCGTCAAATCGTGATAATTGAGTCGCCGGTCGATCTCGAACAACCGGCACACGCGTCCCGGTCCGTCGGCAAGCCCTGCTTCGTGCTCGACTGCTCTGATAAGCACGGCCGCCGGATAGTCGATGCGTTCCGTCACCACGTTGAGGCAATGATACATTCCATAGACCATGTAGACATAGGCCAGTCCCGCTGGGCCAAACATCACCTCGGTCCGGTTCGTGCGCCCGCGCGACGCATGGGAGGCGCGATCCTTAGGTCCGACGTAGGCTTCCACTTCGATGATCCGGCCGTCCCGCAAGCCTGCGGCCGTCTCCCGCACCAGGTATTTTCCGAGCAGGCCGCGTGCGACCTGCAGGGTTGGCCGGGCGTAGAACGAGGCGGGCAAGATGACGCCGCTCATACGCCGAGGTCCTTGCGTATCGTCGCGACCAAGCGCTCGAATGAGGCATCCGGACCCCCGAGCGACTGCGTCACGAGCTCGATATGGCTCGGGCCCTGTACGCCAAGCCCTAACTCGATCGCCCGCTTGATCTGACGCTGCTCCCAGACGGCCTGTTCAGTGACCTTGGGCCACGCGCCGAAAGTGCGGATGAGGGCGACGGCGACCGCGTCCAGCGCGATGCGATCGCCGCTGACCAGCAGGATATCGGCCCGGGCCGGCGTGCCGCTGGTCGGGCCGCCGGCGATCATGAGCGTCGTGCCGTCGGCGATGGTCAGGTGGGGATGAACGGCGAGGTTCAGCTCGGCGATCCGCTCATGCCAGTCCGGCGAGAGAAAGCTGACGGAGGGGCGGTAACGCGGGTGGATGATTCCGACCAGGTTCTTCAGGCTGCAGGAGTAGTGCGCGAACCTGTGAGTCTTGACGACTGGCAGATTGATGAACACATCCGCGTCGTAGACTGGCTTCGACACATAGTAGCGAGGCAGGGCCTTGGCGCTGGCGGCCTCCACACGCACCCAGGGCTCCTCTTCCAAAGCCAGGACTGACGCGCCGGCCGACTCGGCGGCCTGCTTGATGCCGGTCGCGGCGAGGTTGGCCGAGGAAGGGAACCGGATGATGCCCGAACTGTCGGCGACAATGACCGCGTGCGCGCCGGCTTCCCGCACAAGTCGGACCACGGCTGCCACCACTTTCGGGTTGGTCGTGGAGGGCGGGGGCCGGTCGTTGACGACGTTTGGTTTGATCAAGACCCGCTTGCCGTGGAGGCCCAACCGGTCGATGCCTCCGATCAGATAGAGCCCTGCTTGCAGCATGGCAGGCGGATCTTCTCCACGCACGATAGCGACCAGGGCTTTTCCGTCACGCATAAAGGGATTAGGGGGCAACGGCTTTGCCGGAACCAGAACCCCATCTGGTTCGAACAGCAGCGTATTGAGTATTGACCGCGGAGCGAAGGCCACAGATGGCAGGAGGGTCAGCCCCCAAGCCAGTCGCCCGAGCATGTCCCTACGCGTGAACAAATTGTCGGCTCCCCTGACAACGAGGCATGGTAGGAAAACACAGAGAATCTTGCAATGCTTTGGCTAGTCTGAGTAGAGTGAACCCAGCAAGAGGACAGCTGATGCGGACGCGGCTAGTCAGTCTCGTTCTCATGATCGTCTGTGTGGCGGGGATTACGTCCGCCAGTCATGTCGCGGCTGGATCCTTGCCGCTTGAGCCCGATGTTAGCACCCGGGTCGACGAATTGTACGATAGTGAATCGCGGCTCTATCTTTTTTTGTATTCTTTAAAAGGGGACGGCACCGTGGATTACGTCACCGGTCGCTTCGTGCGCGAGCACACCCGCAGCGAGTACGGCAATCCGGTGTATGACACCGAACGGTTTCCGATTTTCTACTGGTGGAATCATACCCTGTGGGTCGACCGCGACCAGGACGGCGTGAACGGGAACGAAACGGTGTACAAGGAGAACGTCGATTTTGATCGGACCCGATACAAGCCCTGCCTGTTCAATGGCCAGGTGTGCTGAACCACACTTCCCACCACGCAACGACATACTGACCACCTGCCTGTTTGGGTGATGCGGGGCGATTCTCTCTCCACTACACGATTGTGGCGGGGAAAAGGCTTGACAGCCGGTCTTGGCGTGGGTTAAAAATTGATCTCCAATTTAAAGATTTCAACTAAATTTTAGGACCATCTGTCCGGCAAGTGAAGTGCACCCCCAATCAAATCTCGAAGGACACGATAAAGGTTCTCTTTTTCCGCCAAGTTTTTTGTTGAGGAGGCCAGTTATGAAAGGGTCAAACTTCCGTAACATGTTTTCTCCTTCCTTCATCATCTACTCTCTGATTTTTGCCGTCTGTCTTGTCGTTCCTTCCCCTGTGTTCGCTGCTGACTCTGACGCCCATCAAGGCCACGGGGTGAGCCATGCCGCCATGGGGATGATCGACAACTCGAACGAGCCGTGGGCGCAGCAACTCAAGGGTCAAACGATCGTGGAAGATGCGATATCGGGCCGAGCCAATCGCTCAGCCTTAGTAGAGTTGCAGCACAACCGGCTCATGGAGCAGATGGCCAGACAGGTCGGACAAGCGCCGAACACGGGCCTGTTCAACGGCATGTCCATGATGCACCAGTACGATGGCCAGGGTTACTTGTTGGCATCGCAGCCAGGTGTTGAACCAGTAGCGATGTCCGGTGGCCGATGCCCCTCGACTGCCCCAGTGAAGAAGTATGATATCTCCGCCATCAATGTCGAGATCACGCTGAACCAGTGGCTCGATTTCTATCCAGGCTACATGTACGTCCTGACCGAGAATATCGAAAAGGTACGGGCGGAAGAGGCCAAGAACGCCAAGGCGCGGGAGAACGAGAAGGACCAGTACGATCCCGGGGCTGTCACCAACGGTATTCAGGGCGACTACATCCAGCCGCTCGTGATCCGTGGCAACCAGGGCGACTGCATCAAGATCACTTTACGGAATGCCTTGGAAGGCGGAGATGCGGTCAGCCTCCATATCCATGGCTCCAGCATGGTCATCAGCGCGACAGGCAAGCCGGCCACAACGACCAATCCTGACGCCGTGGCGGCGAAGAACAAGCCCGTGGAGATGGAATGGTATATCCATCCCAACACGCAGGAAGGGGGACGGCAGTTCCATTCCTACAGCAACGATCGTGAGCTGACGGTCTTAGGCATGTTTGGCACCTTTGTTGTCGAGCCGAAAGGGTCGCGCTATCTTGATCCGATCGGCACGGGTGAGCCCACCGAGATGCGGAGTGGATGGCAGGCGATCATTCAGAACGGGGCCGGCCCGGACTTCCGCGAGTTTGTCATCATCTACCATGAGGTGGGGGATGAGGCTTTCCGTCCGGTCAACAAGAAGGGGGACTTCCTTCCGCAGCGCGATCCCCTGACCGACACCTACCGTCCAGGTGGTCGTGCGCTCAATTACCGCAGCGAGCCGTTCGGCATCAACAACATGCACCTTCAGCATGAATACTTCGGGTTCGAAGACGAGTCCATGGGCTACAGCTCTTACGCGTTCGGAGATGCCCCCACCACAATCCCTCGCTCATACCTGGGCGATCCGGCAAAGTTCCGCTTGGTCCATGGTGGGTCCGAAGTCTTCCATTCACACCATCCGCACGGCGGGACGATCCGTTGGCTGCGTAGCCCGCGGTCCAGCGATGAAATGCCACTGTGGTTTACGGCGAAGAACGGCCCAGTCAAGTATCCGGTGGTGCGCACCAAGTCGGACCGGGTGGACGTCCAGGTGATCGGGCCGTCCGAGACGTTCGACCTCGACACCGAGTGCGGGTCCGGCCTGTGCCAGCAATTGGCGGGGGACTTCTTGTTCCACTGCCACGTCGCCCACCACTACGTGTCCGGCATGTGGGGCTACTGGCGGGTGTACAACACCATGCAGCAGGGCGAGTTCCACACCGATGTCATGCCGGACCTCCGCGAGCTGCCGGACCGCAAGGGCAGGATGAAGTTCGGTGTGACCTCGGACAAGCTGATCGGCAAGACGGTGGACTGGTTCGGGAAGACCTTCCAGATCGTCGAAAAGGGTAAGACCAACTGGAAGAGCAATCCGGCCGTCGTCACGATCAAGGACTGGGTCGAGATGCAGCTACCGACTCAGGGCAAGCCCGGTCACAAGGATGATGAAGTTGGGCAGATCAAGTCCTATGACGCGACCGTGCTGGACTGGGCCTGGAAGGGCAACACGGCGATGACCGAAAAGGAAAGCACCATCGCCAACCCCAAATATAAGTCCAAGACGCCAGGGGAACGGCAGCCGATTCTCTTCGAACCGACCACCGGAAAGGTGTCGTGGCCGCATTTGAGACCACACTTCGGAAAGCGCGTGATGTTCTCACCAAACCATAACCCGGCTCCCTGGCTGGAGATGATCCATCAGAATGAGGACGGCAGCCGCAGCGTCGATCCAGCGAAGCCGGGAGAGAACGGCGTCTGGAGCCTCTGCCCCGAAAACGCGGGCCGTAAGTATTTCAACCTCCACTTCATTAATGTACCGATTGAAATCAGCAAAGGGGAGGGCAAGGAGCCCCCGATCGTCGATAAATTGGGGTTGATCTATGTCTTACACGAAGAGGAAGAGGCCGTTCGGAAGAACAACGATCTCCGATACCCGCTGGTCTTCCGGGCAAGCGTGTACGACTGTGTGGATTGGACCCTCACCAGCGAATGGTTGGACGACGACTTTACGAACTTTCAGTCTTCCAAGATCAATCTCCATCCACACTTCCTCCAGTTTGATAATCAGTCGACAGACGGCGTGATCACAGGCATGTCCTATGAGCAGTCGATCCGACCCTTCACGATGTTGGAGAAGAAGGAGAAGAAGGGGCTGCCCGTTCCGATGAACTCAGTGCTCACCGCTCCGGCCAAGAAGGGGAGCAAGAGCATTACGGTCAAGAACGCGGCTCAGTATCACGTGAAGACGGAGTTGCTGGTGGGCGCGGATAATGTGCAGGGCAATGAGATCCAGCGCATCGCTTCGATTTCCGGCAACACGATCACGTTTGAGAATCCGCTCAAGCATGACCATCCGAATGGCGACATCGTGACCGTGGAGTTCGTCCGTCAACGGCTCTGGGTGGATGCTGATGTGGGTACTGTGTTCTGGCACGACCATGCCTTCGGCGCCACCACTTGGCCGCACGGCGGGTTCGGGACGCTTATTGTGGAGCCGGCGGGCTCGACCTACCACGATCCCAAGACCGGCAAGCCGATCCGCAGCGGCCCCATTGCCGACATCCATACGGTGGAACCGGTGGGCTATGGTGTGAACGGCAGTTTCAGAGAGTTGGTCGTGCAGGTGCATGATACTGTGCCGCATACGGTGAATATCGTGACGGCCGGGAATCCGCCGGGCCAGCCCGTGGAAGTCGCCTTGGAGGGCGGTAAGACCGTGTCCTTCATGATGCCGGAGAAGATCGCGATGACCCCCATGCCGTTCCTAAACGGCGGGACGCACACGACCGGCAGTGGATTGAACTTCAGGGCCGAACCCATCGCCAAGCGGTTGGCCAATAACCCGGATGCTTCGAAGATCTTTAGCAGTCTGGTCCACGGCGACCCCTCTACACCGTTGCTCAGAGCATACCTAGGGGACACTGTTGTCTTCCGGCTTCTACATACCCTGATGAACGAGAGTATGGACTGGGTCCTGTCCGGCCATACCTTCCTCACGGAACGGTATGCAGGTGATGCGAATCGAAAGAACGCGATTCATATTGGTATTGCAGAGCGATATGACCTCGTGGTGCCTCAAGCCGGCGGCCCGCAGTTGATGCCCGGCGACTATATCCACTTCAACGGGCGCTCATCCCATTTCTCGGAGGGCGCGTGGGGGATATTCCGGGTTCTGGACAAGGAAGTGCCGGACCTGAAGAAGCTGCCGGCT
>VBOK01000170.1 GCA_005877565.1 Nitrospirota bacterium | reverse complement strand
GGTCACCACGTCTATGACCATCAACGGCCCGGCGGCGGTCATCTTCGCCATGTACCTGGCGGTCGCGGAACGGCGTGGCATTCCGTTCGAGCGCCTCGGCGGGACGCTGCAGAACGACATCCTCAAGGAATACATCGCGCAGAAAGAATGGCTGTTCCCACCGGAACCGCACCTCCGCCTGATCTTGGACACCATCAGCTATGGCGCCAAGCATGTCCCCAAGTGGCACCCCGTCAGCATCAGTGGCTATCACATCCGCGAAGCCGGCTCGACGGCCGTGCAGGAGCTGGCCTTCACGCTCTACGACGGGCTCACCTATGTGGAGGCGGCGGTCAAGGCCGGTCTGGACGTCGACGCCTTCGCGCCGCAGCTCTCGTTCTTCTTCAACGTGCATAACGACTTCTTCGAGGAGATCGCCAAGTTCCGCGCTGCCCGCCGCCTGTGGGCGCGCGAGATGGAGCGCCGGTACCATCCGAAAGATCCCCGCTCGCTCCATCTCCGCTGTCATGCCCAGACCGCGGGCTGCTCGCTCACGGCCCAGCAGCCGATGAACAACGTCGTCCGCACTACGCTTCAGGCCCTTGCGGCGGTCCTGGGCGGGGCCCAGTCGTTGCATACCAATTCGATGGACGAGACCCTGGCTCTGCCGACCGAAGAGGCGGTCAAGCTGGCGCTGCGCACTCAGCAGATCATCGCGCATGAGAGCGAGGTGACGAACACCGTGGACCCCCTCGGCGGGTCCTACTATGTCGAGTCGCTGACGAACCGTTTGGAGGAAGGGGCGCGCGAGTACTTCCGAAAGCTCGATGCGATGGGCGGGATGGTGCGGGCGATCGAGCAGGGGTACCCGCAGCGGGAGATCCTGGATGCCTCGCAGCGCTACCAGCGGGAAGTGGAACGGAAGGAGCGGATCATCGTCGGCGTCAACGAGTACGTGGAGCCGGACGGGCAGCGCATCCCAATCCTCAAGATCGGGCCGGAGGTGGAGAAGGATCAGGTGGATCGCCTGGCGTCGCTGCGGTCCCGTCGTGATCCCTTCAAGATGGCCGGGACGCTGGAGGCGTTGCAGGAGGCCGCGGCGGGAGATGAGAACTTGATGCCGTATCTCCTTGAAGCGGTGAAGGCTGACGCCACGCTGGGCGAGATCTGCACGGCGCTGAGGGAAGTGTTCGGGACGTACAAGGAGCCGGTGGTGCTATGAAACTCGGGAAGTTTGAGATTTATCTAGTCACGGACGGGCGGTTTCGGCTGGATGGGGGGGCGATGTTTGGGGTCGTGCCCAAGGTCCTGTGGGAAAAGTGCTGTCCGGCGGACGAGAAGAACCGCATCCAGTTGGGACTCAACTGCCTGCTGATCCGGGCACACGGCAAAAATATTCTGGTGGACACCGGCCTTGGCTCGAAGGTGGACGCGAGGTTTCAGGACCGCTTCGCCATCGAGCGCAAACCGCCGCTCGAAGATTCTTTAAAAAGGGTTGGCCTCGCGCATGAGGACATCCACATGGTCGTCAACACGCACCTGCACTTCGATCACTGCGGGGGAAATACCATGCGCGAGGACGACCAGGTCGTGTCGACGTTTCCGAAGGCCAAGTACTTCGTGCAACGCGGCGAGTACGAGGATGCGGTGCGGGCCAACGAGCGTACACGCGCGAGCTACCTCAAGGAGAATTTCACGCCGATCGCGCACGTGAGCCAATGGGAGTTCCTGGACGGCGATACCGAGCTTGCCCCTGGCGTGTCGGTCGTCGTGACCGGTGGGCATACTGCCCACCATCAGGCGGTGAAGATTCAGTCAGATGGCAAGACTGCGCTCTACCTTGGCGATCTCATCCCGACCGTGTCGCACCTGCCGCTCCCGTACATCATGGGCTACGATCTGTATCCCTTGCAGACCCTGGAGTCGAAGCGGGGGATTCTGGATCGGGCGTTCAACGAGAAGTGGTTGCTGATTTTTGAGCATGATCCGAAAGTACAGATGGGGTACGTGAAGAAGGACGTCGAAGGGAAATATTATCTCGAAGAAGTAAAGATATGAAGAGCGGGTCCTGCCACCGCATAGCCCAGTGCAGCTGGGCGTTTCGCCGTCGAGGCCCCGCAGACCTGGCTGTACGCCCCGCGCTGCATCTGGGCGCCCATGCGGTGTCACCCGCTGGTTTCACTTCCATGGAGGAGTAGCGACATGACGGCGGCGAAGCCCTTGCGGATCTTGATCGGGAAAGTGGGGCTGGATGGGCATGACCGGGGTGTGAAGCTGGTGGCCCGGGCGCTGCGTGATGCCGGCGTGGAGGTCATCTACACCGGCCTGCACCAGACACCGGAGCAGATCGTGAGCACGGCGATCCAGGAGGACGTGAATGCCATCGGGCTCAGCGTCCTCTCAGGCGCGCACAACTACCTGCTCCCCCGCGTGCTGGAGCTACTCAAGGAACAAGGGGCGGAAGACATCGTGGTCTTTGGGGGCGGGATCATCCCGGACGACGACATTCCACGTCTGAAAGCGGCCGGCGTCCGCGCGCTGTTCCGATCAGGCACGGGTACGGACGAGGTCGTGAAATTTGTGAAGGAACTCCGGCCATGAAACCGGTCTACATGATCAGCGGGGGCATCACCAAGTTCGCCAAGGCTCATCCGGACAAGGACTTCCGCTTGATGGTCAAGGAGGCATACGACTACGCGATGCGGGACGTCCCCAAGTTCTCCAAGGACATGATCGACGGGGCCGTTGGGTCTTATTTCTCGGACCACTTCACCCGACAGCTGAAGGCCGCCAGCATGGCGCAGGATTATCTCGGGCTGTGCCCTAAGCCCTCCAAGCGGATCGAGGGCGGGGGCGCGACCGGCGGGCTCTGCTTCCAATCCGCGTGGGAAGCGGTGGCATCCGGCCGGATGAACTGTTGCGTGGCCTTCGGCTTCGAGACGATGTCGCGGGTCAACACCTGGAAGGGCAACGAGTTCATCGCGCTGGCCTCCGACACCAACTTCGATTTCCCGGTGGGCGGGTTCTACACCGGCTACTACGCGATGATGGTCCGGCGCCACATGCACG
>VBOK01000169.1 GCA_005877565.1 Nitrospirota bacterium | reverse complement strand
TTCCCGCCCGGCCTGTGTGAGAGCGCGCCGCTTCAGGCCCTCCGCCTGCGGGAACGCACGCGTCAATTCCTCCATCCGCCGCGCCGCGGTGTGCAGGTGGCGGTAGATCCAGTCGTTGCCGCCGTTCAGCCAGACCTCGTGGTAGCCCTTGTACCCCCAGGACGAGCCGCAGGGCGTACAGACCTGGTTGACGTCGTGGCGCTCTAAGTATTCGGCTGGCGTGATCGGCTTGACGATCTGTTGGTCGAAGTGCAGCTTGCGGTAGAGGAAGTCCAGCCACTCCGGCCCCTCGAACCACCAGTGCCCGAAGAGCTCCGCGTCGTAAGGGGCCACCACGATCGGCGGGCGGTCCATGACAGGGGCGAGCCATTCCACCTGGCGCTCCCGGTTGAACATGAAGTTGCCGGCATGTTCCGCGGCCCGCTCCAGCGCCCAGGCGCGATCATACACCTGCTTCTGGTCGGTCTTGCCGGTGATCCGGTAGTACTTGATACCGGTGTTGATCCGCTTGCCGTCCACGTGGATGTAGGGCCGGATGTAGTCGTAGTCCAGGTCCCAGCCAATGTCACGATAGTAGTCGCGGTAGGCCGGATCGCCGGGGTAGCCTTCTTCGGCGCTCCAGACCTGCTTCGAGGAGTCGAGGTCGCGCGCGAAGGCGGCGACGCCGGTAGGGCAGAACACCGGCGCGTGCACGCCGTACCGCGGACGCGGATCGGCGTACAGCAGCCCGTGGGATTCGGTGAAGAAGAACTGCAGCCCCACGTCCCGCAACACCTCGTCGAGGCCGGGATAATAGCCACACTCCGGGAGCCAGATGCCGTGCGGTGGCCGGCCGAACGTCTCCTCGTAGTGCGCCACCGCGGCGCGCACCTGTGCGCGGACGGCGTTCGGCGCCACGTTGAGCAGCGGCAGGAAGCCATGCGTGGCGCCGCACGTGATGATCTCCAGCTTGCCCAAATCTTGTAAATGCCCGAAGGCGCTGACGAGGTCGCGCCCGCACTCTTGCGTGAACACATGCCGGGTCTGGAGGAAGCGCTCCAGGTACATGGTGGCGAGCCGGTGGAATTCCGGCTGGGACGCGGTGCGATGGACCTCCTTCGACGCCAACTCGATCAGCCGGTTGAGGTGCCGTTCGTAGCGGGAGATCAACATCGGGTCCCTTAGCATGGAGATCAGTGGGGGCGAAAGCGTGGCGGTGAGCCGGAAGTCGACGCCGTTGCGCACCAGGCCGTTCATGACCCGCAAAAGTGGGACGTAGGTGTCGGTGATCGCCTCGAACAGCCAATTCTCCTCCAGGAAGTGCTCGTGCTCGGGATGCCGGACGTAGGGGAGGTGGCAGTGCAGGACCAAGCAGAGATAGCCCATCGGTTGGGGAGTCTGGGGACTCATCGTGATCCCTGGGATATTGAACCTGGGGACATCCCCTTGGCGAGTTCAGCCGCGAGCCTCGCCTGCTCGCGCACGCGGCGCTCCAGGAGGGCGCGAAGCTCCTCGGGAGACTGCCCGCCCCGGAGGGACGGGGCGGGGACGGCCTCCAGCGGCCGCGCGGGGTCGGGCTTCTGCCGGCGGGCGAACCGCACACGCATCCACCGCTCCTCGTCCCGGGCTGACACGCCCGCTCGGGGCGTGTGCACGATGTTCGAGCGGGTGATCGCGTGGAACCGGCCGGTGCGGGTCACGAACCCTAGGTCCGCGCAATAGGATTTCTCTGCGGTCCAGAGATGGACGTACCAGCTGCGGGCTTCAAGTCCGATGTCGATGTCAAAGGTGTGGTGGGAGTTGGTCCCGTCGAAGTGGATCAGCGAGATGTCGTAGAACCGCAGGACGGCCCGCGCGCCCTCCATCTCCACACCCAGCACGTCCTGGGCCTCACGCAGGCTCTCTGGCGTCACCTCCCAGTAACCGAACAGGAGGAGCGGGTCCACCACCATCAAGACCAGCTCGGTCCGGCCGTAGCGATCAGGCAGCTCAGGTGTCATGGTGACGGGTGATCACCCATCGAGCTTCATGCCCTTGGAGATTACCACGATGCCGGACTCGGTGACCGTGAAGCGCTTGCGGTCAGCGTCCAGGTCGTAGCCGATCTCGGTCTTCGGCGGGATCGTTACGCCTTTGTCGATAATGGCCCGCCGGATGCGGCAGTGGTCGCCGATCACGACGTTCTCCATGATGATCGACTGGGACACTTCGGCGCGGTCGTTGACGCGGACGGCCGCGGAGAGAACAGAGTTCTGCACGCGGCCGCCGCTGATGATGCACCCGCTGCTGACGATCGAATCGAGCGCGACACCAAGGCGGCCGTCAGCGAACTCCTCGGCGAACACGAATTTGGCCGGAGGGAACTGCCCCTGGTAGGTGCGGATCGGCCAGTTCTCGTCGTAAAGGTTGAACAGCGGGTCCACGGAGACCAGGTCCATGTTGGCTTCCCAGTAGGCGTCCAGCGTCCCGACGTCGCGCCAGTACTTGACCGCCTTGCGGTTCTCGTCGCGGAAGTTGTACGCGAACACGCGGCGCGAGCCGATCATGCTCGGGATGATGTCCTTGCCGAAATCGTGCGAGGTGTCCCGTTCCGCGTCTGCGAAAAGATGGTCGTGCAGGATGGAAGTCCGGAATAGGTAGATACCCATCGAGCAGAGGGCGCGGCTCGGGTCGCTCGGCATGGGCGTGGGGTGGGCGGGCTTCTCGTCCCAGCGGGTGATCTGGCTGTTGTTGTCCACGGTCATGACGCCGAAGTTCGAGGCTTCCGCGAGTGAATACTCGATGGCGCCTACCACCACGTCAGCCTGCGTCTGCTGGAGGAAGCTGTGCATTTCCTTGTAGTTCATCTTATAGATGTGGTCGCCGGCCAGGATCAGGACGAACTCGGGTTGCTTGTCCTCGACGATGAACCAGTTCTGGTAGACCGCGTCGGCCGTGCCCTTGTACCAGTCCTGGCTGATGCGCTGCTGGGGGGGCAGCGAGAAGATGTACTCGCCGACTTCGGGGTTGAAGACGTTCCATCCGCGCCGGATGTGGCGGTCCAGGGAGTGGGATTTGTACTGGATCAGGACGATGATGTTGCGCAGCCCGGAGTTGATGCAGTTGCTCAAGGTGAAGTCGATGATCCGGTATTTGCCGCCGAAGGGGACGGCGGGCTTGGCGCGGTCCGCCGTCAGCGGGTGGAGGCGCTCGCCCCGCCCGCCGGACAGGATCATGGTGAGGAGGTTTTTCATGGGGGACCGATTGTAGCTGCTCATTGACATCCTTTCAAGCGCGATCCTAGAATTCGCAGCAACGGAGGGCAGACGCAAGGAGTGGACGAAACCAGCACCGACGCAAGCATAGTCATGCGAGAGGTGACCAAGCGCCACGGGGACACTGTGGCGGTGGACCGCCTCTCTCTCACCATCCGCAAAGGCGAGTTCTTCGCGATCCTCGGCCCCAGCGGCTCTGGCAAGACGACGACGCTGCGTCTCCTGGCCGGATTCGAGCAGCCGGACTCCGGCGAGATCATCATCGAAGGGCAGCCCATGCAGGGCGTCCCGCCCAATCGTCGCCCGGTCAACCTCGTCTTCCAGAACTACGCGCTGTTCCCCCACATGACCGTGGCCCAGAACGTCGCTTTCGGGCTGGAGATGAAAGGCCTGCCAACTCCCGAGATTGGCCCGCACGTGGCCGAGGCGCTCGAGATGGTGCGGCTGGCAGGGAAGCAGGATCGCCTGCCTTCGCAGCTCTCCGGCGGAGAGCAGCAGCGCGTGGCGCTGGCCCGCGCCCTGGTGAACCGTCCCGCCGTCCTCCTGCTGGACGAGCCGCTCGGCGCCCTGGACAAGCAACTCCGGCTGGAGATGGAAGTCGAGCTGAAGGCCCTGCAAGAGCGTGTGGGTATCACCTTCGTCTGCGTGACCCACGACCAGGAAGAAGCGCTGACCATGTCGGACCGCCTGGCCGTCATGCATCACGGCCGCCTCCTGCAGATCGGCACGCCGGAAGAAATCTACACCGCGCCAGCGTCGGCCTTTGTGGCCAGCTTTATCGGCGTATCCAACAGTCTGCCCGGACGGGTGCAGGCGATCGATGGGCAACGGACCACGGTGGCCGTCGAGGGGATCGGCCTGGTCCACGCCCCGTCGTGCACTGGTTTGCGTACTGGAGCGCCGGTCCTGGTGACGATCCGGCCCGAGCGCCTGCATCTCTCCCGCGACCCGGCCACGGACGGCTATCAGAACCAGATCGCGGTGCGCGTCGCCAAGGCCATCTACTCCGGCAACGAGATGCACTACCTCGTGACGCTCCCCAACAACCTGACTTGGAAGGCGCGGGTGCCCAACGCCGACGGCACGGCCAAACGGTTCCACGCCGGCGAGTCTGCCTATCTGAAGTGGCGGACGGCCGAAGCCGTGCTGCTCCCTGAATGAGTCCCATCCAATTGGGAGGGGGGAGATGGCTGATCGTCCCGCCGGCGGCGACGCTGATCCTGTTCTTCGGGGTCCCGCTGGCCCTCGTCTTGGCCGTCAGCTTCGCCACACGGGGGACCTACGGGGGGATCGAGTGGGCCTTCACGCTCGGGAACTACACCAGCATCGCAGACCCGCTCTACCTGCGCATCTTCTGGCGCTCCCTGTGGCTGGCTGTCCTCACGACGATCATCTGCCTGGTCATGGGCTTTCCGCTGGCCTACGTCATCGCGCGTGCGCCCCAGCGCTGGCAGGGAATCTTATTGTTCCTCGTGATCATCCCCTTCTGGACCAACTTCCTGGTCCGCACCTACGCCTGGATGTTCATCCTGCGCTCCGAGGGGCTGCTGAGTACGGTGCTCTCGGCGCTGGGTCTGACCCATGAGCCGCTGCCCCTTTTGTTCACCGACACGGCCGTGCTGATCGGGCTGGTGTATGGGTACCTGCCGTTCATGGTGTTGCCGCTCTACGCGGCCCTGGAGCGGCTGGACCCCTCACTGATCGAGGCCGCGTGGGACCTCTATGCGAGGCCCCTTCAAGTGTTCACCCGCGTCGTGCTGCCACTCTCCAAGCCGGGCGTCATCGCCGGCTGCGTGCTGGTCTTCATCCCCTCGCTCGGGGCCTACGTGACGCCGGACCTCCTGGGCGGGGCCCGGAGCATGATGATCGGCAACCTGATCCAGCACCAGTACCTCGTGGTCCGCGACTGGCCGTTCGGCTCGGCGCTGTCGTTCGTGCTGATGGCGGGAGTGCTCGCGGCGGTGCTGTACTACCTCCGCGCAGGCGGGGAGAGGGGCCTGCTATGAAGACGCGTTCATGGTTAGTCGCGGCGAGCTTCGCCGATCTGCTGTTTCTCTACCTGCCGATCGCGATCCTGGTCGTGTTCTCGTTCAACGCCTCGAAGCTCTCCGCCCGCTGGCAGGGCTTCTCGCTGGAGTGGTATGCCAAGCTGTTCACGGACCAGGCGCTGCTGTCGGCCACGGTGAATAGCCTGATCGTCGCGACGGTCTCGACCGTGCTGGCCGGCGCGCTGGGCGTGCTGACCGCCGTGGCGCTGGAGCGGCAGCCATTTCGCTGGCAGGGCGCCTTCGAGGTGCTGCTGCTCATGCCCATCGTCATTCCTGAGATCATGATGGGCGTGGCGATGCTGTTGTTCTTCGTGATGATCAAGCTGCCGCTCTCGCTCCTCACGATGATCATCGCCCACACGATCTTTAACTTCCCGGTGGTAGCGCTGATCGTGCGCGCGCGCCTGCGCAAGCTGGACCCGCGGCTGGAAGAGGCGGCCAGCGACCTTGGGGCGACGCCCTGGGTGGCCTTCAAGCGCGTGACGTTGCCGCTCCTGATGCCCGGCATCGTCGGGGCGTTGCTGATGGCCTTTACGCTCTCGCTGGACGACTTCATCATCAGCTTCTTCACGGCGGGGGTTGGCTCGACGACGCTGCCGATCAAGGTGTACGGGATGCTCAAGTCGGCGGTGACGCCTGAGGTGAACGCGCTGTCGGCAATCCTGGTGCTGGTGTCGATGGGGTTGGTGGCGGTTGCGACGTGGGTGCAGAGGAAATGAGCTGGTCCTGTCGCCGCATCACCCGGACGTGCTGCTTGCCTCGGCCTGAAACCCTCGTTATAATTGCTACATGAAAACGAACAGGAAGATGTCTCACAAGTCTACCGGTGTGCGGTCTCGCTCGGTGTCGCGAGCACGGAGAGGACGGGCACATGCGCCGATCTGGGAGGAGATTCTTAAGATCGCTCAAGGCATTCCGCAGAGCGATCTGCATAAGCTTCCCACCGATCTTGCCGCAAACCACGACCATTACCTGCCATGAAGCCCAAGAAATCCTACAAGGTCATCTTTGAACCGCAAGAGGAAGGTGGCTACACAGCTACCGTGCCGGCTCTGCCTGGCTGCGTTTCTGAAGGGGACACATACGATCAGGCGCTGGCTAATATCAAAGAAGCAATCGCCCTCTACCTCGAAAGTCTCCAAGCTGACGGACTGCCGATCCCGGAGGAAACTCATCTGATCTTGGAGGTTGAGGTCGCCCATGAGTCGCCTGCCAGCGCTCACAAGCCGTGAGCTGATTCGGGCGCTGGAGAGGGCCGGTTTCCAAGAACATCGCCAACGCGGGAGCCATAAGATTTTCAAAAAGGGCACACTGCGCATCACGGTTCCGGTTCACTCGGGAGACTTGAAGAAGGGAACCGTCCGCAGCATCATTGAACAGGCTGGATTCACTGTCGAGGAGTTCATCGAGCTGCTCCGTTGACTCCGTCTCTTCTTTCCTCATGATCCTTTATCGATCGGCTTTCCTCATTTCTGTCGTCTATTTGCTGCTGACGGTCCTTGCGGCCTGTTCGCCGTCCTCGGATGGCAAAAGCAATGCCAAGCCGGTGACGCTGCATCTGTTCACGTGGTCGGACTACACCGAGGAGACGGTTGTCAAGCAATTCGACGAGCGGTTTGGCATCAAGGTGGTGACCGACACCTTCGGCTCGAACGAGGAGCTGCTGGCGAAACTCCAGGGCGGGGCCGCGGGCTACGATGTGGTGGTTCCCTCGGACTACATGGTTTCGATCCTTGTCAAGCAGGGCCTGCTGGCGGAGCTGGACCATGCCAAGATCCCGAACCTCGCCCATGTCTACAAGCATCTCAAGGGCCTCTACTACGATCCACAAAACACCTATTCGGTGCCGTATCTCTGGGGCACGACCGGCATCGGTTACAACGCCGATCTGGTCAAGCCACCGCCGGAGAGCTGGCAGGTGCTCTGGGATGCGCGCTACAAGGGGAAGATCAGCCTCCTCAACGACGAGCGGGAAGTCTTCGGCATGGCCCTGCGCGCGGCCGGTGAGTCCCTGAACGCGACGCAGCCCGCGAAGTTGGAAGCGGCCAAGGCGCGGCTGATGGCGCAGAAGGCCCTGGTGAAGACCTACACGAGCGAGAACTACGACCAGCTTCTGGTCTCCGGCGAAGTCGCGCTGGCCCATGGATGGAGCGGGACCATCTTGCGGGCGGCGGACGAGCGGCCGTCCATCAAGTACGTGATCCCCAAGGAAGGCGGGACGATCTGGCAGGACAACCTCTGCGTCCTCAAGTCGTCGGCGCACCAAGGCGAGGCGATGGCCTTCATCAACTTCCTATTGGAGCCGCGGGCTGCCGCCCTCATCACGTCCAAGGTAAAATATGCCAGCGCCAGCGAGGAGGCGCGCCTCTTCGTGCCCAGGGAGATTGCACAGAACCCGGCCATCTATCCGCCCGAATCGGTGGTCGCGCGGCTCGAGTGGATCAAGGATGTCGGTGAGGCGATCAAGCTCTACGACCGTGCCTGGACCGAGCTCAAGGTCAAATAGCCTCCCTCGATTTACTCAGTTTCGGTACGGTATACTGGCTTCGCAACTGCGTTGGAAGGAGGGTTATCCGTGATGATACGAATAATCGGTGCCGTGCTCGTGATGCTGGTGGCGGGCGGCCTCGCGCGCGCCGACTTCCAGTTCCAGGATTGGTGGTTTGACCACGATCAACCCGGTCAGCTTCCCTCCGGGTTTGCTCCAGGCTCGGCCAACGTGGACTCGGGGCGATGGGAAGTCAGGGCGGACCCGCAATCGCCGTCTCCGCCGAACGTGCTGGCTCATATCTCCTCGAACCAGGCGGGCCTATCCCCGCGGGTGCTGTTTCTGGAGAAAGTGGAGGACGGGAGGGCTTGGTCCGCCTGGACAAGGTCGTCAACGGGCAGTCGCAGACCCTCCAGGAGCTCCAGGTCGAAACCGAGCCCGGCACGTGGCAGATCCTGCGGCTGTCCATCCGAGGGCCGATCCTCGAAGCGCTCCTCAATAAGAGGTTCCTCTCTGCCCGTGAGGACAATTGGGAGCTCGCCACATACAAGAAAGGCAAGCTCGGCCTCTGGAGCCGCGGCGGAGGCACCGTATATTTCGACAACGTGCGGTTCACCATCATGGATGGCGGTACGGGGACCGTGCCTCTCGGCGGCGACGAATCCACGATCATTAAAAAATGACGCGCCGCGCCTTTTTGAGAGTCGCCCTTGCGCTTGGCCTGGTCCTGGTGCTTGGGCCGGCGCCGGCCGCGCTCGCCCTGACCGAGGAGGAAACGAAGCGGGCGGAAGCCCTGATCCCGCTGCTGGACGGCGAGCAGGAGTTCTGGGCCATCGGAGAGTTCGTCCACATCGGGCCACCGGCCATTCCGGTCCTGGCCAAAGGCGTTCGGCATCCGAGCCGGCGTGTTCGGATGAATGCGATCGAAACGATGTCCATGATCAAGGACAAGGCGGCGGCGCCGATCCTCACCGCGGTGGCGGCCAATGAAGAGGAGATACCGGCGGTGCGCGAGAAAGCCCTGCGAGTCGCCATCCGGCTGGATCCGGCGCACGCGGTGCCCGCGCTGGAGGCTATGGCCAAGGACCAGAGCGAGACAATCAGAAATGCCGTGGTCTCCGAGAGCCGGTTTGTGAAGGACAAGGCTGTGATTGATCTGCTCATCAATCTGCTGGCCGACGACTCCAATAGTGTGGCCGACGGTGCGTTCCGCACACTCTGGAACTTCACCGGCCGAATGGTCGAGGGCCAGGACTTCATTCAGTCCACGAAAGAAGAACGGGTGGCATGGGCCAGGGACTGGGCGCGGTGGTGGGCGGACAACCGGGATAAGTTCCAGTTTGTGCCGGACCGGCCCGTAGGCCCTCCTCCGATCATGATCCCGCCGGGCGGCTTTCCGATGCCCCCCACCGATAAGCCGATCCAGCCCCCTCCCGAGAAATTCAGAAAGTAGCTTTTCGCCTTCGTTGTCCCGTTTGCGCGGTCTGTGTTAGCATAAGCGCTGCGAGAGTCTTTTCTGAGACAACGTCAAGGAGTTGAACGATGGCGGTCTTGAAGATTGCGAAGCTCGGCGCGCCGGTGTTGCGGCAGGTCGCCGAGCCTGTTTCGCTGGAGAAGATCGGCAAGCGCGCTTTCCAAGAGTTCATTGACGACATGCTCGCGACGATGGTCAAGGCCGAGGGCATCGGCCTGGCGGCGCCGCAGGTGTTCCGTTCGGAACAGGTCGTGGTCATGGAGTACCAGGGGGAGCACGGTTTCCCGCGGACCATCCTGATCAACCCGGAGATAGTGGGCTTCTCGCCGGTGACCGCTGAGGGCTGGGAGGGATGTCTCAGCGTTGATGGGCTCCGCGGCAAGGTGAGACGTCCGGTCGGGGTGCGGGTGAAATACCTCGATCGGGACGGCAAGACCATCGAGCTGGACGCTTCGGGCCTCTATGCCGTCTGCATCCAGCACGAGATTGACCACCTGCAGGGCAAGCTCTTCCTCGATCGAATGACCGATTTCACCACGCTCACTCAACTGGAAGAGTTCGAGAAGTACTGGCGGACGGAACACGCCGCAGTCATTTAAGGCACGCCCGCTTTGAAGTCCCTGCTTCGCGTCCTTCGCTTCATCAAGCCGTACCGGCGGCTGGCCGTTCTGACCTTTACGTGCGCTTCGGCGGCGGCCGCCATCGAGCTCCTCCCCCCCTGGCTCGTCGGGAAGTTCATCATCGACAACGTCATCGTCGGGCGGAATCATGCGCTGCTGCCCTGGGCGATCGCCGCCCTGCTGCTCGCGTACGCCGGCAAGAACGTCGCGTCCTCACTCCGGATCCGCTTCAACAACACCCTGGAGCAGAGCGTCATCTTCGACCTGCGCGACCAGGTGTTCGCGGCCCTCCAGCGCCTCTCGATCAGCTATTACGAGAACCGCTCCACCGGCGAGATCATGAACCGGGTCAACAACGATGTCGAGCACGTGGAGCGCATCTTCATCGATGGCATCGAATCGCTGCTGATGTCCTCGCTGACGCTCATTGGCATCTCGGTCATCCTGTTCTCCCTCAACTGGAAGCTGGCCTTCCTGTCGCTGCTCCCGATCCCGGTGCTGGTGTACTCGGCCGCGTACTTCACCAACAAGGTCCATCATTTCTACCACCTCGTCCGCAGGAGCTCCGCCGAGCTGAATGCGTACCTTCAAGATTCCATCTCCGGCATCCGGGAAACGATGGGGTTCAACCGCCAGGCCTATGAGCAGGAGCGGTTCAACGCGCGCAGCCGGGACTACTGCGACAGCAACCTCAAGGTCATGACGCTGTGGTCGGTGTACTCCCCCAGCATGATCTTCGTGGGCAGCCTGGGCAGCGTGATCATCCTCTGGTACGGGACGGGCGAGGTGATGGCCGGGACGCTCACGGTCGGGGAGTTGGTTGCGTTCCTCTCCTACCTCGCGCTGTTCTACGTGCCGGTCAACCAGATCCACTCGGTGAACCACATGCTCCAGCACGCGCTGGCGGCTGGTGAGCGGGTGTTCGAGATCATGGACACGCAGCCCGAGGTGGCGGACCGGCCCGGCGCTGTCGCGCCGGCAGGCCGTTTGCGCGGCGAGGTCGTGGCGCGGAACGTCTCCTTTCACTACCGACCGGAGATCCCCGTGCTCAAGCATGTGGGCTTCGAGGTGAGGGCCGGCGAGCGGATCGCGCTCGTGGGGCCCTCCGGGGCCGGCAAGAGCACGCTGATCAAGCTGCTGATGCGCTTCTACGACGTGACGGACGGGGCGATCACGTTGGACGGCTACGATCTGCGCGACCTGCCGCTGGCCTACCTGCGGGGCCAGATCGGACTGGTGCAGCAGGAGCCGTTCCTCTTCAACGGCACGGTGCGGGAGAACATCGCCTACGGAGACCTCGCGGCGAGTCAGGCGCGGATCGAGGCGGTCGCCACGGCGGCCCGCGCGCACGAGTTCATCATCGAGCTGCCCGAGAAGTATGACACGTGGATCGGAGAGCGCGGGGTGAAGCTCTCGGTCGGGCAGAAGCAGCGGATCGCGATCGCGCGGGCGCTGCTGAAGGACCCGCCGATCATCATCTTCGACGAGGCGACGTCGAACATCGACACGGAGACGGAGGTGAAGATTCGGGAGGCGCTGCTGGAGCTCACCCGCAACCGGACCCAGTTCCAGCTTTAAGTGGGACAGGCTACTTTTCTTCCTGCCCCCGTATATCAGGCGCGCGGACTGGCCGCGGTATCAGAAGCGGACACCGAACGTCAGGCCGGGCATCACATGCGCCCCCGTGCCGCCACCAGTATCGAGGTCGGTGAAGTTGAGCAGGAAGGTCGTCGTGAAACTGATCTTCGGGGTCAGCATGTAGTCCACGCCGACCCCAATCGGGATCAGCCATGAGGTATCGGACTCGACCAAGTCGGAATGCACGAATCCCAGACCCGCTTGGAGGGTCAGCTTGGCCCGGTTCTCAGTCCCCGGAAGGTCGATCTAGAATTTCCCCTGGCCCGAAAACCCAAACTGGGAAAGATCCCCAGTCGCGGCCAGTTGAAACAAGGGACCGACTGATACGTTTCGGTTCAGGAAATAATCGACGTTCATGTTGAGAGCAAAGGCGGTCCCATCCGGGGTGTTCGCGAGAAAGCCAATCGCCGCGCCTGCTGACAAGGTCCCGGTTTTCTGGTCAGCGGCTTGTGCGGGGTAAGGACTTAGCAGACCGATTCCGAGTACGACCACAATGGGGTACAAGACGAATCTGGCCTCACGTCGCATTGTCGTCTCCTTTTCTCAGATCTTATCCCGATTCGAAAACCTTGACGATTATTCCTCATGCACCAAGCGCACTGACGGGGGAGTATAAACCGAAAGTGAGTATCCAGCCAAGATAGGCTTTCGTCTCAATCCTGGTCAGAAGAGTTCTTTGTAATTGGCGGTGTGCGTGCTGCCGTCTTCGTCGGCGTAGCCGATCGAACCGCGCTCCCGGTGCTCGGCCTCGTGCAAGTTGATGATGTAGCGGCCTCGGACGTGGCTGATGGCCTCGGCAAACGTCGTCACGCCTTTTTTCTTGGAATCCTGGGGGCTGTGCGGGCCAAGGGCCATAACCCTGAGCGTGCCGGGGGTCGCCCATTCTCGTTCTGAGAACACGTAGATGTCGGCGATGGCATGCGGGCCCAGCTTGTTCCCCTTGGTGGTCGGCGGGATGTACTGCTCCAGCGTCTCGTCGAGACGGGCTTTCTTGAATCGCTGGAGAAGTTGCGCGACCTGCTCATCGGTCGTGTCGGGCGGCACGAGCACCGCAACCGCATTGTAGTCCGGCAAGACCGCCACGGTGCGGGAGGTTACGTGCGGGGCGCTGGGCGTGCCTGTGGTCAGGCCGGGCGTGATGGTGGTGAGGCCCGTCTTCGGATCGGTCGGCTGGTCCTTAGG
>VBOK01000006.1 GCA_005877565.1 Nitrospirota bacterium | reverse complement strand
CCCATCCGGTTTCGGAATCTGCTGGCGCAGGGTATGGAACGTGGCCAGTACCTTGGACCGCGACCCGTCTGTGTAGAGTTCGATGTCGTCCCCCACGCTGTTCGCAGGAAAGAACCCATAGACTCCGCGCGCCGTGAGCAGCTTGCGACCGACGATCTCCTTTAACAGAGTCTGCGCGTCCGCAAACAGCTCCTTGGCCTTTGGCTCGTCCAGGATCTGCGGGTACCGACCGCGCAGCTCCCAGGTATGAAAGAAGGGCGTCCAATCGATGTACGGTTCGAGCCGGTCGAGGGGTACCTGGTCCGGCACGCGCACGCCGGTGAACGATGGCCTGGGCAGGTCCTCGCTCCGCCACGCGATCGCCGTCCGCCGCGCGCGCGCCTGCGCAAGATCGACCAGCGTCCTGGGCCCCCGATCCTGGTGAGCCTGACGGATCCGCTCCTGTTCGGATCGGTTCTGCTCCGCGAAGGATACCTGCTGCGCGGGACTGATCAAGGCGCTGACCACGCCCACGGCTCGCGAGGCATCCAACACGTGGACGACCGGCTGAGTATAGGCCGGCGCGATCTTCACGGCCGTGTGGGCCTTGCTCGTCGTCGCGCCGCCGATCAACAGCGGAACATGGAACCCTTCGCGGGCCATCTCCCGTGCCACATGGACCATCTCGTCCAGCGAGGGCGTGATCAGGCCGCTAAGGCCGATGATATTCACATGGCGCTCGCGGGCGGTCGCGAGGATCTTCTCGCAAGGCACCATCACCCCCAGATCGATCACCTCATAATTGTTGCACCCCAGCACGACCCCCACGATGTTCTTGCCGATGTCATGGACATCCCCCTTGACGGTGGCCAGAACGATCTTCCCCTGCGCCTGGGTGCGGCCGGACCGCTGCTTCTCGGCTTCCATGAACGGCAGCAGGTAGGCGACCGCCTTCTTCATGACGCGTGCGCTCTTGACGACCTGGGGCAGGAACATCTTGCCGGAGCCGAAGAGGTCGCCGACGATGTTCATCCCCGCCATCAGCGGCCCTTCGATCACATCGAGCGGTTTCGCGTACTTCTGTCGCGCTTCTTCAACGTCCACTTCAATATACTCCACGATGCCTTTGACAAGGGCGTGGGAGAGCCGCTCTTCCACCGTGCCCTGCCGCCAGGCATCTTCCTGGATGACTGCTTTGCCCGTCTGCTTGACCGTCTCCGCAAAGGCGACCAGCCGTTCGGTCGCGTCGGGGCGCCGGTTGAGCAGGACGTCTTCCACGAGTTCGAGCAGGTCCTTGGGGATCTCCTCGTAGACCGCCAGTTGGCCGGCGTTCACGATCCCCATATCCAGCCCCGCGTGGATTGCGTGATAGAGGAAGGCGGCATGCATCGCCTCTCGCACGACGTTGTTGCCACGGAACGAAAAGGAGATGTTGCTGATGCCGCCGCTGACCTTGCACAGCGGCAGCGTTGCCTTGATCCGGCGCGTCGCCTCGATGAAATTGACCGCGTAGTTGGCGTGCTCCTCGATGCCAGTGGCGACTGTCAGCACGTTCGGATCGAAGATGATGTCCTGCTGGGGAAACCCGATCTGTTCTGTCAGAAGCCGGTACGCCCGGGTGCAGATCTCGACCTTGCGTTCGACCGTGTCGGCCTGTCCCGCCTCATCGAAGGCCATGACCACGACCGCCGCCCCGTAGCGCCGGATCAGCTTCGCACGCTCGAGGAACGCTCCCTCGCCTTCCTTCAGACTGATTGAGTTGACGATCCCCTTGCCCTGGACGCACTTCAACCCCGCTTCGATCACCGTCCAGTTGGAGCTGTCGATCATGATCGGCACACGGGCGATGTCCGGTTCGGCGGCGATCAGGTTCAGGAACTTGACCATCGCCTCCTTGGAGTCCAGCATCCCCTCGTCCATGTTGACATCGAGGACCTGCGCGCCGCCGCTGACTTGTTGTTGCGCCACGGACAGCGCGCCTTCGAAATCGCCACTCAGGATCAACTTGGCAAACTGGGGCGAGCCGGTGACGTTGGTGCGCTCCCCGATGTTGACGAAGTTGGTCTCTGGCCGGATGGTCATCGGCTCGAGGCCACTCAACCGCGTATAAGGTTTGGGCGTCGCCAGCACGTGCGGGCGGCAGTCGTGCACCGCGTCTGCAATCGCCTTGATGTGGGTCGGCGTAGTCCCGCAACACCCGCCCACAATATTGAGCCAACCGTTCGCCGCAAACTCGCGCAGGTCGGCGGCCATGATCTCCGGGGTCTCATCGAAGCCGCCGAAGGCGTTGGGCAACCCGGCGTTCGGATAGCAACTGATGAAGAGCGACGCGATCTGCGAGAGCTCTTCGATGTACGGGCGCATCTGCTTCGCCCCGAGCGCGCAGTTGATCCCCACGCTCAGCAGCGGCATGTGCGCGACGGAATTCCAGAAGGCCTCCACGGTCTGCCCGGACAGCGTGCGCCCGCTGCGGTCGGTGATCGTCACCGACACCATGACCGGCACGCGCCGTCGCATCGCCTCGAAATACTGGTCGATGGCGAACAGCACGGCCTTGCAGTTCAGCGTGTCGAAAACGGTCTCGACCAGCAGCAAGTCCACGCCGCCGTCCATCAGCCCGCGCACTTGCTCCGTGTACGCCTCGACTAACTGATCGAACGTGACGGCCCGGAAGGCGGGGTTGTTCACATTGGGAGACATCGACGCCGTGCGATTGGTCGGGCCGATCGCTCCAGCTACGAAGCGCGGGCGCGCGCTCTCCCGTACCATCGTCGCATCAGCCGCCCGCCGCGCGACTTGAGCCCCGGCGACGTTCAGGTCATAGGCCAGATGCTCCAGGTGGTAATCCGCCAGAGAGACGGACGTGGAGTTAAACGTGTTGGTCTCAATGATGTCGGCGCCCGCGTCCAGATACTGACCGTGGATCGCCTCGACGAGCTCCGGCCGGGTGAGGCAGAGGAGGTCGTTGCACCCTTTTAGGTCATACGGGTGGTCGGCGAACTGGCGCCCCCGAAAGCCCGCCTCGTCCAGCCGATGGGCCTGGATCATGGTGCCCATCGCGCCGTCGAGGATGGCGATCCGGCTCCGCAAGATGCGCTCCAGATTGGAGAAAACGTTGGTTTCCATCACTTGGGGACTATACCGGATAGGTCCCTCCTTGGCAAGATTACTGCCTTGACAATACGGGGACCGCTCCGTAGGATTTGCGAAACCTCGGAGTTCCGGAGATGAGATCGGCTACCCTCATACTCGCAGGATTCCTTACCTGGATCGCTTCGCCCGCTGTCTCTCTTGCCGGAGCCTTCTTTTCGGACGGTTACCTGGGCCTGACGCAGGAAGAACTCCGCGCCAAGCTCGGCCCACCCCACAAGATCCGGGACCACTCAGGTGCCCTGCGGGTTTACAAATACTACTCCTATGAAGAGTGGGAAAATGTGCTGAAGGATCAGATCCCGGGCGCCGTGGGGGAGGACGTCTATATGTACGTCCGGGACAAGACCCATGTGCGGTATTCGTTCCAGTACGCCAAAGAGGAGAAGCCGAATTCCGACACGCCCGCTCTCATCGTCAAACTCGTGGACATCGAGTTCTTGAGCCCCGATCCGATCACAGGCTCCGTCGAAGGCCCGGTCGCCGTCCCGCTCGCGGTTCCGCTGAAGGACGTCCCGAAGCTCATTCCCGAATTCAAGCCCTCGCTGGCCGATGACGCCCCGACCTACCGGTCGAACCTGTTCATCATCATGCTCCAGAACGAAACCTCCAAAGAGGCGCTCCGCCTGGTCAAGGAACGGAACAAGGAGGATTACGCCTGGTCGCTCTCGTACCGTCTGTACGCAGCCGAGCCTTTTCCTCCCCGCATCACCTTGAACGAGAATGTGAACCGTGTCGAGATCGCGGTCGACAGTCTTCAGCTCATCAGAGACCATCACAAGTTGACGCACGAAGCCATGATCAACCCCTTCTCAGCGAAGGCGGCTTCGCTCCCGCCTCCGCCCGAACCTCCCAAGAAGAAGATCCCCCTCCCCCGCTACGCACCATAACTCAGCCCATTTCGTCGGCGAACCGCACGTCGCGGCGGTCCGCCTGGAGCAGATAGGCTTCGCCCCATTGCCGCGGGTTTTCCAGGCTCCAAGCCTCATCTGGCTCGAGTAGCTTCAAGCGGATGCCCCAATTGCCCCCCGACACCAGATAGACGACGCCGGCGCCCGAGTCTTCGACAGGCTGGGCCACGGCCGGGCAACGCGGCCCCGACGCATCATCCTGCCAGCCGGTCACCCAGCACCACTCACCGGTGGAGACGCGGTCGTACACCCGCACTTGCACGACTGGTCGCGCTGGGCCCAGTTCACGGAAGCGGAGGAACACCGAGTTGCCGCAATTGGGATTGGACGCGACTTCAACGTACATACGCGGGATGACAAAGCCGGGGCGCTTGACCCTGCCGAAGACACGCTGTTAGATTACTGCCATGACCACGTCGAATGCGCTCGGCCTGAAGGACGTCCCCTATCTGTGCCGGCGCTCTGTGCGCGTGGCCTTGTACGTGCTCCTGGGGATCATCCTCCTTGGGATGATCACATGGCGCGTCCTTCCGTACTACAAGTATTCTACCCTGGAGGAAGCCATCACCCAGAAGCGGGTCGTAGTGGGTATGAGTCGAGAGCAGGTTCTGAAGAGCTGGGGCTCTCCGTACAAAATTGACGTGACCTACACGGACACCGGCGTGCGCCGTGAACTGTGGGTCTTCGAGGATTGGATCGACAGCGCCACTGTCAAGCACCGCTATCTCTACTTCGAAGAGGACGCCTTGGTCGGCGGGTGGTACTGACCGCTCTCTTACCCAACCTGCCCTTCCTGCCGGGGCCTGCCGTCGATGGATTCGAGGAAATCGTGCGCCAGCAGCGCGGCGCGATCGAAATCGGCTTCGGCGACGAGGATGACCCGCTCGTTAAACGGAAAGATGTTCAGCCCGGGGTACAGGCCGCCGAAGTACTCGTTCTGAACGAAAAAATCAATCCCGTTACCTTCCAGGAGGCTCGTGAGGAGAATTAACTCGTTCTCGTCGCGAGGCGCCATGAGCTTGGTCATGTTTGATTCTAGGCCCCAAGTAGCGCAAAATGCAATGTTGAGGATCAGGGTGTTTCCGTGATCTGGACGCGTCGTTCCTTTCCGGGGCCGCCGGAGATCATCATGACGCGCTTCCATTCACGGATCTGATAGACCGCCCAGGCATTGGGCTTGCCCTGGTAATAGGCGTCGGGATCCTCGCCGGTGGCCGAGAGGTAGATGGGTTCTGTGAATCCTTCATCCAGGACTTTGTCGAGGAGGCACTCGGCCGTCAGGCCTTTGCCTTTCAGCGACACTTCGGCGAGCAACTTGAAGATGTCTTCCGTGCTTTGAAGAGTGACAGGTTCCATCGAAGAACGGATTCTAGCGAGTCGGTGATGGCGATGCAATGGAGAACACTATGAAGCCCTTGTCCAGCGACCAGTTCCGAGAAAAGCTGATGGCGATCATGGACCGGAAAGACCACTGGGCCTGGCCGCATTTCTGCGGTCCCCAGATCACCAAGCCACAGCTCGAAACACACTTTCGGCAGGAGTACGCGGTGTATGTCAGGGACTTCCCGGTCTTTCTGAGCCGGATTCATGGGAAGAACCCGCCTCGCCCCGTCCGCAGCGAACTGGCCCGCAACATCTACGAGGAGGACACCGGCGGCCTCTCCCTCGGCCAATCCCATCCCGATCTCTTTCTGACCATGATGCTTGGCCTGGGGTTCGAGCGTGCACACTTCCGCGATGTCAGCCTCCTGGCGGAAAGCCGGGCGTACCGTGAGTGGCTGGACAAGACGACCAGTGAAGGTGACTGGTTGACCGCGCTCGCCGTCGCGACCATTTTCGTCGAGGGAAGCGTCCATGACCGCCAGGAAGTCCTCCACCCCTCCCCGCCAAAGGACGCCGAGCAGATCGAGGAGATTGTTCGTAAGCATCCCCTGGTGCAGAACCACGGGGTTGACCCCAAATACTTGGACCTGATCCGGGTCCACCTCATGGTCGAACCAAGCCATCGCCAAACGGCCTGGAAGACAGTCCTGGACTATGCGCTGGGGGCCGCCGATCAGCAGCTCATTCTCGACACCATGCAAGAAAGCCTAGAGCACTGGCTGCGGTATCGTGATGGGGTCGCCCGTTCTTGCGGCCTTCGGAAGTGACGGACGACGCACGACTGCGCAGCGTTGCACGTCAGTCGACCGTGATGAGATAGTGCAAGGCGGTATCGGCCAGGATGCCGCCCCACGCGATCAGGTTGAGCGTCCGCAAAGAGCGCGCGTACTCCCGGCGCCAGATCCGGACCAACTGGGCCAACAGGATAGCCTGCGTCAGGAGGGACGGCAAGCGATGGATGTGGGGTGAGAGCGCGCCTCCCTCGCTGGCCATGGCAACCACGGCCGTGAGCAGGTAACAGCCCAGCGCCGTGACCTGGATGCCCAGGTCGGCTTTTGCGACTTTCACCTTCACAGCCAGCACGACGGCCGCGCTGAGAGCGGTGACGACCATCAACAGGAGCATGGGGAACAGCGGCCACCAGGTCTTCCCACTCAAGAACGCCGCCATGACATGAGCCAGGACCGGAGGCACCATGACGTGGGAGGGTAGCACGCCCGCACGACGAGACGCCAGCTTCGTCCCATGACCGGCCGCCTGGGATTTTACTACCCGTTCCATCTTTGCTCACCCGAAAGCCTAGAGCGCTTCTTGACCCGATACGACACCGTCCACTTCCGCGACTACATGGCCCTGCAATTGACCCCGACCAGCGGCACGACAGCCGCTCCGGACCGTATGGGCGATTACCATGCCGAGCTCATGCAGCAAGGCCGGATTGCTCAAGGCCACAACGTCAGTGGACCACTCAGCCCGGAGATGGACCAGCGGATCGACCGGGATTTGAAGGACCGCGAATGGCGCGAGATCTTCCACCTCGCCGTTCGGAATGATGTCCGCTTCCAGCGCGGCCTTGTTCCGGAAGAGACCGCGCTCACGCCGTGGTTGCTCGCATCGTGGACGGAATGGCCGGTCACCCTGGCGGAGGTCCGGCAAATGTCCAGGCTGAGACTGGAACCTGAGCGGGCCATCGCGCTCGAATACGGGCTGATGCTGGTCAAAACTTCCGCCTCGCTCTGGTACACGGTTCAACTGTGCCAGCAATACGGATTCGACGCGATCACCGATTCCGTCGCGCACGACCGTCTTCTCCAACGCATGAAGATACGGGATCGGATCGCTCTGCAGACGTTCCTCTTACGCCAGTAGGCGGCTGCTTTCGTGCAGGCGGGCGGCAGCTTTGCTACAATGAAAACCGAGAGGTCACCGGATGGCCGCGCTGCCGACATCCCCGATTCCTCAAACGCTTGAAGAATCGAGCACCCTGACCGGGAACGACCTGGAAGCCCGGGTCATTGTGTACAATTGCGACTGCCATACTTACCAGCAAGTGATCGATCTGCTCTGTCGGGCCGTCCCCCAGATGACCCCCACCCGCGCCTTTGAGCTCGCCTACCGGATTGACCACACCGGATCGGCGGAAGTGTACGAAGGTCCCCGACAGACCTGTGAGCAGGTTGCTGCAATCCTGGCCGATGGAGGCTTGCGCGTCGCCGTCCAGTAGGTGCACGGCGCGTCAGCCCTTCTTGATGAAGCTGATGGCGTCCTTGTATTCTGCGATGGCGGCGTCCAAGGCCTTGGCTCCCAGAGGGATGTTGGCCTCCAAGACTGCTTCGACCTCAGGATTATCGATGAACACTTCGTAGCGATCCTGGATACTGGTCAGGCGAACGCCCTCCCCGTGCACATCACGAGGCATGAACAGCTCCTTCCAGACCTCTTTTTCGACCAGGCACACATCACGGAACCGTTCATACAGCAACTTAAGTTTCTCGGAATCTCGTTCTTTCATAGATTAAGTCCACCCATTTGGACCCTGAAACGCCGAAGGGCCGGCGGCTCCATCAGCCCACCGGCCCTTCACCCTCAGAAGCGCGATTTCCTCTCAGGCGGTTCGAACCCGTTTTCGCCCCGGCGAGGCCGGGACGGTAAACCCGTTTGGCTGGGCTTCCTTGACTTGCGCCGATGTGTAGATGCGAGCGCCATACAGCTCATAAATTTTGGCCACGGCACCTTTGTCGCCTTTCCGAGCTCTGGCAAACAGACGACGGCGCTCTTCGAGTTCGTCCTCAGCCACAGTCGTCGCCAGCGCCGACTGCCCCTTGGTCCGCTCACCCACCCGGCCATGCCTGGGAGCTTCCCCAGCTTTCGTCGCCATGCTGACGACCGGTCTCGTCTTCTTATGCCCGTCTTTGTGGGCCTTATGCGTTCTCTCTTGGGCTCTCTGTCTTAGTACCTTCTTCATAACGTCTGATCCTCAGGCTTTTCCTCAAGTAACGTCACGAAACTTTATGTTACCATAAACCGATAGTGACCTGTGAAAAATCTTACGTAGATGCGGCTGTTCAGCTTGAATAAATCTTTCCAACTTATTAATAACAAAAGAGGAAAAGATCGTGTCATTTATTAGTCACATGTGCCAATCAGAGCGTTGTTTTTGAATAGTATGATGTAAGAATTACTATGTATTTTTATGTTAGATGCCCGTTGACACCTTGGACGGCCACGAAACTGGACGAACCGCCGACCGGCCTCTATAATGAGACCATCGGCGAAGGCAAAGCCAGCCCAGCCACACCTGACTCAAGGAGATTGTCTATGACCATGATGTATAACAAGGAAACATGCCCGACCGACGCCCAAGACGATCCTGAAGCCCGCGAGCTGTTGCGGCGGGCATTCGAGAAAACGGCCCGTTGGCCGTCTGACTTCAACGGATTCTCCGCAGATCTGACCGTCAACGTGGACGGCAAGGAGCTGACCGGGACGGTAACCGCGAAATCCGCTCAGGACGTGACAGTGTCCCTGCCGGATGTGGAAGTCCAGAAGTGGGTGACCGGAACCATTAGCATGATCGCCGTCCACCGCGCCCACCGGACTTTCGACCAATCGGACGGGAAAAGCATCCTCACCCTAGACCGAAGCGCCGCCCACCCGCTGGGGCAGACCATCCGCATCCACGACAGTCTGCAGTCCCATTACCGCGTGAAAGACGACCGCATCACGCAGATCAACCGTACCATGGGACCGATCAAGTTCACCATCAACGTCGAGGACAGCGCGATCACGGCCGACACGAAGTACCTGACCACGCGCTACACCGTCTATTACTTCAACCCGCAGGACGGCCGACTGGCTAACGTTGAAAGCTTCACCGATACGCACGTGCGGGTCGGCCACGCCGACTTGCCGGCCTCGCGCCGCATCATCTCGGCGGAAAACGGCGCTGTCTCGGTCAAGACCTTGACCTTCGCGAACCATCGCCTGCTGTAGGAGATTTACTCATGTCGCTGAACATTCCCGGCTCCACTGGGGGCGAGATGAAGGGCGACACGCTTGACACAACCATGGGTCGTCTCCAGCGTCCGCGACCGAACGACCTCACCAAGGAATATCCCCGAAGCTCCAGGGAGTTGCTCGGCGGCTACGTGCACGTGGCCAGGATGATTGATAAGGCCCGCGCCCGGGAGGCCGGAGTGAACGGCCCTTACATCTATCCCTGCCCACTCGACAAAACGCTGCTGTCATTCCTAGAAGTCAGTGAGCAGGACTTCGCCTACGCGGCCAAGAGCCGCACCGACGAGCTCATTCTGGAATGGCTGGCCATCCACGCACGCCCCCGCTCGAAGAAACAAATCGAGATCTGGAACAAGCAGATGCTGGAACGGGGGCCGGAAGAGGAGGCGCAGTGGGCGTATTTCAAGAAAACGCGCGACGCCGTCGCTCCCTCACGTACCGATATCGTGACGTGGATCGACTTGCTCGACCTGGAGGAAGGCCGGCCAGTACCGCGGCGCGACGCGGCCCCGACCGGATAAGTCGCTATCGCCTGCCTTTATTCTTCATCGTCATCCGCCCAGGGATCGGCCCGTTCGAGGGCATTCTGCTGCTCCATCGCGTTCTCGAGCAGGACGCGGGTGAAGAGGGAGATGGGCGAGTCGCCGGGAGGCAGCGAGACCTTGCTGGACGCCGCCGCCTTGTCGAGCCAGGCCTTCTGATCCACCGAGACCTGGATCTTGGTTCCGACCAGGCCCGTGCCCTCGCACATCTTCTTCTGAATCTCCTCCGGAACCATCTCCAGAGACTGCCGTCGTTCTTCCGAGTCCCACAAGAGCGTCCGCATAAAAATGGAAATGACGGACCCTTCAGGGAGGGTCCCGCCTGGCGGGACCGCGATCTTGCCCTTCTTGACCAGCGTTTCCAGCCATGTCTTCTGATTCGCCGTGATCAGGATCGGAATTTCGACCAACGCGACTTTGCCGAAGAGATCCATGCCGCGGATTAGACCACGGGGTTTCCGGCTTGTCAATTCACGCGGTGGGGCGCCTCCCGCCCTTCGAGCACCGCGGTGATGTTGTCCGCCACCATCAGGCCCATCTTCACCCTGGTTTCCGTCGTCGCAGACCCGATGTGCGGCAAGAGCACGGCGTTGGGAAGCGCCAGCAAGCGGGAATCGACGTGTGGCTCATGCTGGTACACATCAAGGCCGGCGCCCGCCAACCGTCCCTGCTCCAGGGCCTCGGCTAAGGCCGCTTCATCCACCACCGCTCCGCGTGCTGTATTGATGAGATAGGCCGAGCGCCGCATCATCGCGAGTTCGGCCTTGCCGATCAGTCCCCGCGTGGAATCAGTCAGCGGGGCATGGATCGTCACGATATCCGCCGCCTGCAGCACCTGCGGCAAGGGGAGATGCTTCGCGTGCAACTCCACCCCCTCTTCATGGCGGAGAGGATGGCATGTGTGATAGAGGATCGTCATCCCGAACCCCAGCGCACGCCGGGCGACGGCACGCCCGATCCGCCCCATCCCGATGATGCCCAGCGTCTTTCCAAACACGTCCGCGCCAAGCAGTTGCGCTGGCGCCCAGCCCTCCCATCGCCCTTCGCGCACCAACCGGTCAGCCTCCGGAATCCGCCTCATCACCGCCAGAATCAGCGCCCACGCCAGGTCAGCCGTCGTCTCCGTCAAGACATCCGGGGTATTGGTGACGACGATGCTACGGCGCGTTGCGGCGGCGACGTCCACGTTGTCGTAGCCAACGGCGTAGACAGCCACGACCTTCAGCCGCGGGGCCCTGTCCAGCACATCGGCATCCACGCGCTCCGTCAAGGTCACCGCGAACGCGTCGGCCTGGGACGATGCGTCGAGCAGTTCCTCGCGCGTCGCCGGACGATCATGGGGCCGTCCGATGAGGGTGAAGCGTCGAGCCAACTCGGTCATGACCGGGTCTGGGAGGCGTCTGCTCACGTAAACGGTCGCCATGGGTCAGGAAAACAGACTGCTAGGCGTGGCTGCCCTCGGGGCGCGTGTCTTTGCCAGGCCCGACGGTAAACTCGATGCGCGTTACACTCTTCACGCTGGCACACCAGTCGCCCAGAGACGGGGTGATCAGGCGGAATGGCCCCCCCTCCTCCCGGAGCAACGGGCGCCCATCCAGCTTGTAAACCAGTATGCCCGACTCGGCTGCCTCCTTGAGATGGAGGCTGGCGGCGTACTGACCATCGGCTGAGTGGAAGGTCACGTGGTCCGCTCCGATCTTGCAGGTCGCAACATTCAACAGCGCCCGGATCCGCACGCCCTGTCCCCGCACCCTGGGATCCTCGACTGACACGTCCGGCACCTGTTCACTCGCCGGGAGTTTGGCGAGTGCGTCGAGATCGAAGACGAGCGACTGGATTACCGCGCCGTCGATCCGCAGGGGCGTCGGCCCCAACGGGGCCGGTTCGGTGATGGTCTTGATCAAGGCGTA